>NZ_JBBNMZ010000033.1:0-580 GCF_040098165.1 Collinsella sp. CLA-JM-H32 | reverse complement strand
CGATCGCGAAGACCAGCGAGAGCGCCGCGATAGCGAGGCTGAGGATGTTCACCTTCCTCGACTGCTCCGCCTGCACGGCGGCATTCCGTCGCTGTTCCGCGAGCTCGTCGTCGTACCTGCGGGAGTACTCGCGGAAGGCCTCCAGCTGGGCGCGGTTCAGCTCTATCGCCTCTCGCAGGAGCCTGAGCGGCTCGGCCTCGACGGTCCCGGCGCCCACGGCGCGCCGCGTTGCCGAGGGGGTGTCCTCGATGTCCTCTAGGAGGCCGCTCGCCCGTTCTATCAGGGCGCTGAGGCGCTCCGATGCGTTCTCGAAGGGGTTGCTCATCGCATCCGTCCTCTCTCTCGGTGTCGTTGTAGCGGGTATCGCCATGCGTTCGAGGATAACGCTTCTGCTCGGTGCCGGGGCGGCGTTACCGGTGGCCGTGCTGAGTGCCGAGGAGATGTATCTGAACGGCTGGAAGGCCGGGAAAAGGAGAAAGACATGATTCAACTGATTATCGGAGCGGGTCTGGGACTCGGCGGCGTGGCCGCCGCCGTCGCCATCAAGCGGTATAACGAGGCCGAGTGCGAGAGGGCCGCC
>NZ_JBBNMZ010000032.1:0-652 GCF_040098165.1 Collinsella sp. CLA-JM-H32 | reverse complement strand
GGCTAACTCCTCCGCGTGACCTTCCGGCACCGGGCAGGCGTCAGACCCTATACGTCGCCTTGCGGCTTCTGCAGAGTCCTGTGTTTTTGGTAAACAGTCGCTTGGGCCTCTCCACTGCGGCCCGCCTCCGCTCCCCGGGCAAGCCGGTTCACGTACGCGCGGGCACCCCTTCTCCCGAAGTTACGGGGCCATTGTGCCGAGTTCCTTGACCATGGTTGACCCGATCGCCTCGGTATGTTCTACCCACCCACCTGTGTCGGTTTGCGGTACGGGCGCGCACGCGCCTGCCTAGGGGTTTTTCTAGGGACCTCGGGCTCACTCGCTTCGCTTAAGTGCTTCGTCCGGAGCCTCGCCCTCCTGCGGACCGGATTTCCCTGGTCCGCGGGCCGCGCTCCATCACGGGGACGTCCAGAACCCCGCCGAGCCACCCCCATCCGTCGCCCCGTCGGTCGTAGCGCCGCGTGCGCGGTGCAGGAATGTCTGCCTGCTGCGCGTCGGCTACGCCTACCGGCCTCGCCTTAGCCCCCGACTGACCCTGGGAGGATTAGCCTTGCCCAGGAAACCTCGGGTTCACGGCGGACGAGTTACTCTCTCGTCTCTCGCTACTCATGCCAGCATTCTCACTCCCATGCGCTCCACCGTCGGTCGCCCT
>NZ_JBBNMZ010000031.1:0-749 GCF_040098165.1 Collinsella sp. CLA-JM-H32 | reverse complement strand
AATCAGAACCACCCTTAAAAAGGGTGGTTTGCTCTTAGGGTATAACCCACGGGCCCCGGGCTCGCGTCTAAAGGCGCGGGCCCGGACTTCGTCCAGGCCTAGTGCATCTTGACCCGTGGCGCGCCGGTCGAACCGGCGGGATCACCCCCTCTTGAAGGGGTCCTCGTACTCCTTCACGCTCAGCTTGTCCAGCGCGATGTCGTGGGACTCCTGCTCCCTGATGTACTTGGCGATCGTCGCCTCGTTCAGGCCGACGGTGGACACGTAGTAGCCCTCCGCCCAAAACTTCCTGTTGCCGAACTTGTACTTGAGGTTGGCGTGCCTGTCGAATATCATCAGCGAGCTCTTCCCCTTCAGGTAGCCCATGACGCTCGCGACGCTGTACTTCGGCGGGATCGCCAGCAGCACGTGCACGTGGTCGGGCATCAGGTGCCCCTCGATTATCTCGATCCCCTTGTACTCGCACAGCTTCCTGAGGATCTCCCCTATGTCGCTCCTGATTTGGTTGTAGATCACTTTGCGCCTATACTTCGGCGTGAACACGATGTGGTACTTGCACATCCACTTCGTGTGGGAAAGGCTGTAGGCCTTCTGGGCCATGGCGACCACCCCTTCGACTCGAATTCTTGACGGCCTGAACAATCGTCAATATCGGTCGGAGGGGTGGCTTTGTAAAGCCGTTTGTCTCCACCCGCGTAGCGGGTGGTTCAAAGCTGGCCGCTGCGCGGCCAGCAGACTAAAGTCTTGAA
>NZ_JBBNMZ010000030.1:0-755 GCF_040098165.1 Collinsella sp. CLA-JM-H32 | reverse complement strand
GTCTGCCCGGATGCGACACATCTGGTGTGTCCATCCTCGCAGTATCCGGTTCTCAAGGTGCACGCCCCGCGGCTGATCCGGTCCGACCGGGCCGCGCGGCAAGGAGATATATTGCCAGACCGGAGGGGCCCCGCGGGCGGGAATCGCGCACTCCATATTTTGTTCACAAATGAATTAACTGGGCTCCGAGTTGCTCAGAGTCACAAATATGGTCATAAACCTTGGACAGACCGTATGACCTCGGGAATCTTGCTGTCCACTGTAGACATAGCATCTTTATACCCTCGTCGGTCTCCGCTAGTAAGCCCGTAATAAATTGAAGGACAACGTTAACAAACCTATAAAACGCCAGCGGGGCTCTATCACCAATTAGATAGAGCCCCGCTGGCGGAGTGTATTTGATTGAAACAACGTTCCTGAATTGATTTGCTGGAAATAAGGAGCAAAAGATCCGTCCGGATATACGTGGCGACAGAACCCTGTAGCTGACTGAGCGCCACCAGAAAGCGGCATAAGCACAAAGATCGGCTCTACCTCACCGCGGACGACAAAGATGCCCTCGACTAAAGCCAAACCGGACACCCCTAAAGCAGATAGAGCAAATGTCGGTTTATACAACGCAAAAAAAGGGGAGGCCGCGAGGCCTCCCCCTTCCAAGTTCGATGACGGCTCGGTGCCGTCCACCGGTCAGCGGCGCCCTGGCCTCCCACGGGCTGACCCCGCAGTACTCTCGGCGCGATGGGGCTTAGCTTCCG
>NZ_JBBNMZ010000029.1:0-802 GCF_040098165.1 Collinsella sp. CLA-JM-H32 | reverse complement strand
TCCTTGGTCGAGGGTCGATGGGCACACCTGCTCATCGACCCTTTCCTTGCCTGTGTCACGGCAATGAAAACCTCTGGGATGGGATGGGGGGAATCCTTACCACGACAGGATTCCCCCCATTATGTGCCATGTGCCATGTGCCAGCTGAGGGGGTGGTTCGGAGGGGCGAAGTCCCTCCGTTCGGCGCTTGCGCCGATGGCCCGAAGGACGTGAGCGACGCCGCGAACGGACGAGGGCGGGGGTCAAGGGGGAAACCCCCTTGCACGTGCCAAGCGTAGCTTGGTATAACGTGACTATACCAAAGCCGCTAACGCACCTTTAGGTGGTTCGAACTCGGGAGTTTGACATGACCGTAGCACCCTTGATTGCCATGAAGTCGACCAAATGTGACAGCCTTGAAGCCGTGGGCAAGGAGCTGGACAGACGGGCGCACACCTACGCCAACGATGTTGACCAGAGCGGTCGGCATGTCGGGTACCTGTGCCGCGCGGGGGATGAGAGTCCCGTTCCGCTCGAACAGGCCATCGAGCGCCGTATGGGCGAGCTGAACACCAAGCGGAAAATTAGGGACAACCAAGTCCGCGCGATGGGGTTCATCGTCTCAAGCAACGATGCCTTGGACGAGAAGGACGCGAGGGAGTTTCTGGACAGGTCGGTTCAGTGGTTCGGGGCGCGGTACGGATACGAGAACCTGCTCGCAGCCCAGATTCATCTGGACGAGGGCACCCCGCACGCGCATATCTGGATTGCCCCAGTCATTCGCGGCGAGGACGGTCACGATCGCCTGTGCGCCAAGGAGCTG
>NZ_JBBNMZ010000028.1:0-807 GCF_040098165.1 Collinsella sp. CLA-JM-H32 | reverse complement strand
TTCCCGCGACAAGTGCCGCGGAAAGGGCGATGCCCACAGTTGCTCGTCTTGCTCTTCTTGCGAGAATGTCGTTCATCTCGGCACCTCATTTCAAGGGTCGGCGACTAACTTGGTAGCACTAATGTAAGTATATCAGGCGGTTTGCCCGCCGTTGATCGGGCGTGCGCGTATGCCCCTTGATTAACAGCCATTAAATCTATCCCTTAAGGAACGCGGCTTGCTGGTGTTGTCTGGGCATTGATGGCTGCGTGGTTCAAGAGACGGCGGCATTACCATTTGTTTTTTCAAGTAAAGAGGTCCGTTTCCCTGGGTTGGGGAAACGGGCCTCTTTTTGTCTCTTGGCTTGTGGATTGGCAAAGACAATAACCGCTGGCAGCTATTTTGAGTTCTTGATGCGGCGTGTGGCTGTGGCGGTTATTCCGAGTCCCATGGCGGCGATTCCTGCGAGTGCTATTGCGCTCGGCGCTGCATCGCCCGTGTTCGCGAGCTTGCCGGCGGTTGTATCTGCTTGCTTGCCGCTGCTCGAGTTCGCCTGCTTGGTGGAGCTTGGTAGGGTGTCTTTGCCGGTCGAGGGTGAGCTGGCGGGCTGTGTCGTCTCGGCCGGTTGCGTCGAGCCGGAGGGAGGCGTTGTCTCGGTCGGTTGCGTTACCTCGGGCGAGGTGGCCTTGTCTGCCGCGGCTTTTGCCTCTTCGTATGCCTTGCAGGCGTCGTCATAGGCCGCTTGCGCCTTTTCCAAATCGCCGAGGAGCGCATTTCGCTTGGCTATGTCCTCGTCGATGTGGGCTTTAGCTTCCTTTGCCTCACTTT
>NZ_JBBNMZ010000027.1:0-1265 GCF_040098165.1 Collinsella sp. CLA-JM-H32 | reverse complement strand
GGCGGGGTTCCCCAAGTCTGTCGAGGCGCATGCGGAGGGCTCCGCGCGCACAGCGAAATAGGGGGTATCCCCGAAGGCCGCCCGGCTCGCCGGGACGGGGGCTATGTCTATTCCGCGCCCTCCCGGCACATCATGCCGAGGGCCCAGAGCCACCTCACGAGCTCGGCCGCGGTGGCCGCGTTGGCCTTCGCCGCGGGCACGCCGCGGGCGAGCATCTCCTTGCGCCGCCGCAGGAGCCGCTCGGACCCCTTCCTCCCGTGCATCCTTATCTCGAGGGGCACGCCCGTGTCCCTCGGCATGAGCTTCGGCTGGTGCCGTGCCGCGGCGTAGCACCATGAACCCTCAACGGCCAGCTTCCTCACGAGCGCGTTGCCCGCACCGCTGATGCCTCCGAGCCGCACGGAGTCGCCACTCGACCTCTGACTCGGCGCGAGGCCGAAATAGGCCGTGACCTGCCTTCCGGAACGGAACCTCGTGAAGTCGCCGACCTCGGCCGAGAAGGCTGCGGCCAGCGCGAAGGCGCAGCCCTTGATCGACTGGAGGGCGGCCACCTCCGCGGCGATCGGGCTGGCATCCACGGCGGCCCTGTACTCGGAGAGCAGGTCCGCCCGGGCCTCCGCCGCGGCCTCGACCTCGTTCCTCAGGGCGGCGAGCGTCCGAACCCCGCCATCGTCCTCCGGCCTGACCTTGTCGAGCCACCTCAGGAAGTCGTAGGTCCAGTACTTCCTCGGGTTGCCGGCGGGCGTGGTGCCGCCGTAGACGAACCCTCGCTTTGCGAGGAAGGCGAGCAGCCGCTGCTTGGCGGTCGCCAGGCGCGCGGTCGCCCCGTCGTAGGCGCCGGCGAGGTCCCTGATGCCTTCGACCTCGGGGGAGGGGATCCATACGGGGGAGATGTCGTGGGCGAGTATCGCCTTGGCCATCCTGGCGGCGTCGTTCCTGTCGTTCTTGGAGGCCGAGTCGGCGGCCGACCTGGGGATCTTCGAGACCGCGGCGACGACGCACTCGACGCCGAGCCCGGCGAGCTCCCTTTGCGGGGCGAAGCCGAGGTAGCCGCTCTCGTAGGCCGCGAGCGACGGCCCGGGGAACCCATCCATCCACCCGGCGATCTCGCCCCAGGGGTTGCCGGGGAACCTCCTCGTCACGGCCTCGCCGGTGTCCGCGTCGAGGGCGCAGACGGTGGTCGACCTCAGGTGGACGTCCATCCCGAACGCGGTAGAATACTTTGGCATGGGAGCCTCCCAACCTCGTTGCGGCGCGGCTGCGCC
>NZ_JBBNMZ010000025.1:0-1482 GCF_040098165.1 Collinsella sp. CLA-JM-H32 | reverse complement strand
GTCAGACACTATGACCCAATCCAGGGGCACGGAAACGACAGGAGCCCCCGCTCGTGACCGCGGGTCGGGGCTGCGACAATGTTGTTGAAGTGCCAGAGGCGCAGCCGCGCCGCAACGAGGTTGGGAGGCTCCCGTGCCTAGATATTCTACCGCCTTCGGAATGGACGTACACCTCAGGTCCACCACCGTCTGCGCGCTCGACGCGGAGACGGGCGAGGCCGTGACGAGGAGGTTCCGCGGCAACCCCTGGGGCGAGGTCGCGGAGTGGATGTCGGGCTTCCCCGGCCCGTCGCTCGCCGCCTACGAGAGCGGCTACCTCGGCTTCGCCCCGCAGAGGGAGCTCTCCGGGCTCGGCGTCGACTGCGTCGTCGCGGCCGTCTCCAGGGTCCCGAGGTCGGCGGCAGACCTCTCGTCCAAGAACGACCGCAACGACGCGGCCAGGATGGCCAAGGCGATACTGTCGCACGACGTCACCCCGGTATGGGTGCCGTCCCCCGAGATCGAGGGGCTCAGGGACCTCGCCGGGGCCCACGACGCGGCGACCGCGAGGCTCGCGGCGGCGAAGCAGCGGCTCCTGGCGTTCCTGGCCCGCCGTGGCTACGCCTACGGCGGCACGACGCCGGCCGGAAACCCCCGGAGGTACTGGACGTACGACTTCCTCAGGTGGCTCGACAAGGTCCGGCCCGCCGACGACGGCGGCATCCGGGCGCTTGCGGCGCTGAGGAACGAGGTCGAGGCGGCCGCCGAGACGCGCGACGACCTCCTCGCCGAGTACAGGGCCGCCGTCGCGGCGGGCCCCCTCTCGGCGGAGGTCGAGGCGCTCCAGTCGATCAAGGGGTGCGGGTTCGCGCTCGCCGCCGCCTTCGCGTCCGAGGTCGGCGACTTCTCGAGGTTCCGCTCCGGCAGGCAGGTGACGTCCTACTTCGGCCTCGCCCCGAAGCAGAGGTCGAGCGCGGACTCCGTGCGCCTCGGCGGGATCAGCGGGGCCGGCGACGCGCTCGTCAGGAGGTTGGCAGTCGAGGGGTCCTGGAGCTACGTCCAAGCGAGCCACCAACCGAAGCTGATGCCCAAGGGCAGCGGCGTCCCGCTCGAGGTAAGGATGCACGGGAGGAAGGGTTCCGAGCGCCTGCTCCGGCGCCGCGAGGAGATGCTCGCCAGGGGCATGCCCCAGGCGAAGGCGAACGCCGCCACCGCCGCCGAGCTCGTGAGGTGGCTGTGGGCCCTCGGCGCGATGTGCCGGGAGGCAACCGAATAGACATAGCCCCCGTCCCGGCGAGCCGGGCAGCCTTCGGGGATACCCCCGCTTTCGCTGGGCGCGCGGCAGCGGCCGCATGCGCGTAGTCAGACTTGGGGAGCCCCGCCGAAGGAATGGAGTGCGGGCCGACAGAACGGTATCCGCGGATATGAGACTGAGCCGAAGGCGTCGACGACATGCCGGGGGCGGACCGGGACGGGTTCAACGGCAGGCCCCGCCGACCGATT
>NZ_JBBNMZ010000024.1:0-1816 GCF_040098165.1 Collinsella sp. CLA-JM-H32 | reverse complement strand
CGTCGTTTAGGGTCTCTTGTCTTGAATCGCGGGCAGAAGAGGCCTGAGGCGCGTTTTGCCTATATCGACATCTCGTCGATTGACAATGTGAACCAAAAGCTCGGACAAGAAACTGTTATAAATGCAGCTGACGCGCCCTCACGAGCAAGAAAGCTAGTCGCAAAGAATGATGTGCTCTATGCGACCGTCCGCCCTTATTTGCATAATGCCTGTATCGTAGATAAGGATTTTAATATTAAGCCCATCGCAAGTACTGGGTTTGCTGTCCTTTCATGTCTAGACGGATTCCTTCCTAGTTTTCTTCTCTACTTTTTGGTTTCTCCTAGCTTTGACTCTTATGCAAATGCCAATGAGAACGCGAAGGGGGTTGCCTATCCGGCAATCAATGACAACAGGCTGTATCGCGCTCTAGTTCCTGTTCCCCCGGCCAGCGAGCAGAAACGAATTGTTTCTAGAGTCACCGAAGTATTTGCTCTTACCAATTGACTGCTTCATCAACCGCGGCGCGCTGTTCATCGGCAGTGCGCCGCAGATAGATTCGCGTTGTCTCAATGCTTTCGTGTCCCATAAGATCAGCAAGCAGTGAAATATCTGGGTTGCGGTTGATAAAGTTTTTTGCGAACAAGTGCCGAAATGAATGCGGGTATACGACGTCTTGGTCGACGCCATAGCGCAGTGCGGCACGCTTCAACCCTACGGATATGCCGCGCGAAGTAATCGCGTTGTCGTTTTTGCCTGGAAATAGAAGGCCATTCATTGGCTTGGCTTTCCATGTAAGACTTTCTTCACGCAAAGAGTCAGGTATCCAAATTCTCCTGAGCTTCTGGCCTTTTGAAACAATGTCCATATATCCAGCGGTAACGTGTTCTACTTTGAACTGTCTTAACTCACTTACTCTCGCACCCGTACAACCAAGAAAGCGAACGATGAAATACCAAAACCAATCACCGTCTTGCTTCAGGCCGCTGATTAACTGCATGTATTGTTCATTGCTGATGACATTGTCGAGAAACGGCTTCTGTTGAATTCGCACTCCTTTGAGTCGGATTCCATCGAAAGCGATGAAATCAAGGTAGGTGTTAATTGCGCCGATGCGGTTGTTAACCGTTTTCGGAGCGAATGAAGAAACCAGCCACTCTTTGTGCGCAAGAAGTGACTGGTTTGTTAGAGACTGAGTTTTATCGATAAGCTGGCATATTGCAAAGGAATAAGAATCAACAGTGTTTTCCGCATAACCCTTTTCCTGCAAGTATTGTACAAACATTCTCATGACATCTTCCTTTCGACGAGGTCATGAAAACAGTTAGACAAGTATTTTGAAAAGCCAGTCAACTTCATAAACGATGCGACGCTGCTCGGCGAGGGGCGGAACTGGGATTAGGTAGTTTCTGACCGTCTCCTGCGCAAGCTCTTTCTGCTTCGTGCTGCCGCTTGCCTGGTCTTCAATTTCAGACTGGACTGACGGCCCCGCGAAATAGGCGAAGGCAAACCGGTGATCAAGCCAATCTTCCCGCGTCCTGATCACCGTCACGTGGCTGTCGGCGACGGCCCAGCCGTATCTGTTTTTCGCCGAGTCATAGACCGCCATCCTGCCCAACGTGCCGAGGCCGGTCGAGTTCCAGAGAAGGTCACCATCCTTCAGAATCCGCTCATCCGCGTACTTGGATACGGTGGCTGGGTCGATGAACCTCGCCTTTTCCACGGAGAATCCGCTCCATTGGTTGCACTTTTGGGCGATCACGGGGTATTTCTCGACGGTCGAATACTTCGGCGACTTGCCCCTCTGGATGTAAGTGGTGACGCTCTCGAGCCTCGC
>NZ_JBBNMZ010000023.1:0-1833 GCF_040098165.1 Collinsella sp. CLA-JM-H32 | reverse complement strand
TCGATGAAGTAGAACGAGTCGGTGAGGTCTGCCAGGTCGTCGAGCAGATGGCTTGAGATGAGCACGCTGCGTCCCCGCTCCACCTCGCTGCGCATCGCGTCGCAGGAGGTTTTCCGTTTTCCCGGATCGAGGCCGTTCAGCGGTTCATCGAGGATGAGGTACGGACAACCGGTCGATATCGCCATGGCAAGCTTTACCTGCTGCTTCATTCCTGTCGAGAGTTTACGGGTCGGCTTGTCGAGATATGGGGAGATTCCGAGGGAGTCGCAGAGCGAGTCGATGTCGGCGGCCGATTTCCACGCCTCCCTAACGAAAGCAAGGTGCTCGATGGCCGATAGCGTGGGATAGAGATCCGCGCTGCCCGAAGAGCTCAGGTAGACGAGTTCTGCAAATTCGGCTGATCGGCGTTGGCAGATTCCGTCTGCCGCCAGGCTTCCCGAGCGGATGCGGGTGGGAAATTGGCCCGACAGCGCTTCAAGAAGGGTGGTTTTCCCCGAGCCGTTGGGAGCAACGAGGCCCGCCGCCGTTCCCGGGCTCAGGAAAAGCGACCCGATTGAAAGTATCGTCGTGCTTCCGTATCCCACGCTCGCGTCCAGAAGCTCGAGCCCATGGTGCTTTTTCGCGGGTCCAGGCTGTTTGGGGGAACGTGTCGCAACGGCGCCGACCGTAAAAAGGACCGCGACGTATGCCAGGGCCACGGCAAGCATCGATGCGCTGCCTGAACCGGAGCCAATGAATTCTGTCGGGAAGCATCCTACGTAACCCGTTGCCTCGATAGGCGAGAATACGGGCAGCGGCAGGAGCCCGAGCACGGCATTATGTCCTAGTGCCGAATCGGACAATAACGGGAATGCCGGGGCCGCGACAAGCAGAGCGGAGGTAAGGGGGCCCGCGAGGACGCGCCTCGTTGCGGTCGATAGGACGGCGGAGCAAACGGATATCAAGGTTCCGCCCGCAAGCAGCGCGAGAAGCAGGGCTGTGAAGACGTTTCCCGCGGTCGTGGTGGCAAGCGCGCCGTCATGGAAGAAGGCGATCGGGTACCCAATTTGCCCGAAGCCGTTTAGGGCCAAGGCGCAAATGCCCCCGGGTGCGAGGCCGGCGAGGAGCATCGCGGTCCCCGCGACGATTATCGAAAACACGATCTGGATAAGGCGCCGGAATTTGGGCACGGGCGCCTTCGCCGCCAGGGTCGCAGGCCTTGTGGCGCCGAGCACGAGTATCGACGAGAGAAGGAAGGGGATGAAGGGAAGGAAAGACGGCGCCGTGGCAATGGCGTAAGGCAGGAAGGAAAGGAATGGCAGGTCGTTTGCGGAGGCCGGGATATCCGTGATGCCGGAGCTGCTCAGGGCGCGGCAATACGCGAGGTCTGCGTCATTGGTCTCTCGGTCTCCCACGATGGACCCGGATTGGAAGCCTTCGCCCATGAGCGCGTAGTAGCTCTCGGCAGAATCGAGAAAGGCGGCGTCGGTTTGAGCGGCGAGGGCGGCGTTCGCGTATCTTGCAAGCTCCGCGTCGACTTGCTGCTCTGGAGATAGGTCTGTGCCGCTGGCCTGGGGCGCGCGCGTATTGAATGCGTCGACAAAGCCCTGCATGCCCTGCTTCATAAAGAAGGGCCCGTAGATGGGTGAATTGAACGCAATGGGGACGGAAAAGGCTGCAGCGAGAACGAGCGCACAAATCCATACGGCCCTGTCTCTTAGGATTAGTTTGAGAAGCAGTCGACAGTACATTTAGAAGCACCTACGTTCCTCAAAGAATTGTTAGATTAAAAGTAACAGACCGGATGAAGATGCGTGCGACGGGGGCGAGGCGAATGGCTGAGCGGTATCGATA
>NZ_JBBNMZ010000022.1:0-2259 GCF_040098165.1 Collinsella sp. CLA-JM-H32 | reverse complement strand
CCCATCGCGCCGAGAGTACTGCGGGGTCAGCCCGTGGGAGGCCAGGGCGCCGCTGACCGGTGGACGGCACCGAGCCGTCATCGAACTTGGAAGGGGGAGGCCTCGCGGCCTCCCCCTTTTTTGCGTTAAAGGCGGCATTCACTAAGCAATTAAATCAATCCAATCATCCACCGGTGAATATAAACGTTCACCGTTCTGTGGCCGGTTCTCTGTTCTCAATGGACTAATATTTGCTTTAGCGCGCTGATGCGCTTGTCCTGTTTTACACGGGTTGTTTTATTGATTGTGACGGAAGGACTCACATGGCAGATGTTCATGAGCTGCTTGATACTTGGATTGCCAATGTCAAGGACGAGGAGCTCCTCGCTGAGCTCAACACGATGAAGGAGCAGGGTGACGAAGACGCCATCACCGACGCTTTCTTCCAAGATCTCGCCTTCGGTACCGCCGGTCTACGTGGCACTATCGGTGCAGGCACTAACCGTATGAATATCTATACGGTTGGTCGCGCGACGCAGGGTTTTGCTGACTATCTCAATGCGACCTTCGAGCATCCGACGGTTGCCATCGCTCGCGATAGCCGCAATAAGGGCGAACTGTTCGTTAAGACGACGGCTGCCATTCTTGCCGCAAACGGCGTGACTGCTCTCGTGTATCCTAAGATTTCTCCCGTGCCGACGCTTTCCTGGGCCGTCCGTGACCTTAAGTGCTCCGGTGGCATTTGCATGACCGCTAGTCATAATCCAGCGCCTTATAACGGCTATAAGGCCTATGGCCCCGACGGCTGCCAGATTACCAGCGAGGCTGCCGATGCAATTTCTAAGGCTATCGCCGAGACCGATACGTTTACCGGCGTGAAGTCCATGGGCTTCGATGAGGCTCTTGAGCAGGGTCTGGTCAAATGGATCGATGACTCGTGCCTCGAGCGTTATTATGACGCCGTTCTCGCCCGCGGCGTGACCAACCTTTCTGCCGAGGAGATCGCTGGCGCTCCGCTTAAGCTCGTCTACACTCCGCTCAACGGCACCGGCCTCATTCCCGTCACGACGGTGCTCGAGCGCGCTGGCATCACCGATGTCACGGTTGTTCCCGAGCAGAAGGAGCCTAACGGCGATTTCCCGACCTGCCCGTATCCTAACCCCGAGATTCGCCAGGCCATGCAGAAGGGCATTGACCTGTGCGAGCAGGTTCACCCTGATCTGCTGCTTGCAACCGATCCTGACGCCGATCGCGTTGGCGTTGCCGTTAAGAATAGCGATGACTATCTGCTGCTGACCGGCAATGAGATGGGCGTTCTGCTGCTCGACTATATCTGCAAGACCCGCGCTGCTCGCGGTGAGGACCTCACTAAGAAGGTTGCTGTCACTACTATCGTTTCTTCCGCCATGGTTGACGCTCTGGCCGATGAGTACGGTTTTGAGCTCCGTCGTTGCCTGACGGGCTTCAAGTACATCGGCGACATCATTACTTCTCTTTCCGATGCTGGCGAGGTCGATCGCTTTATCTTCGGTTTTGAGGAGAGCTACGGCTATCTGGCCGGCGACCACGTGCGCGACAAGGACGCCGTGAGCACTTCGCTTTTGATTTGCCAGATGGCGCAGTATTACAAGCTCCAGGGAAAGAACCTTGCCGACGCGATGCACGAGCTGTACGAGAAGTATGGCTACTATCACAACAAGACGATTTCGCTGAGCTATCCGGGTGCTGAGGGTGCGGCAAAGATGGCCGGTATCATGGCCGGTCTGCGCGAGAACCCGCCCGCGGAGCTCGCCGGTTCCAAGATTGAGGCCGTCGTTGATTACAACACCTGCGTGAACGGCCTGCCGAAGGCTAATGTTATTGAGTTCGATCTTGAGGGTGGCAACAAGGGTATTGTTCGTCCTTCCGGCACCGAGCCCAAGATTAAGCTGTACATCTTCGCTAAGGGCGCGGATGCCGCCGAGGCAGATGCAGCACTTGACGCGATCGAGGAGTCCGGTCGCAAGCTGCTGGCATAAGGTATTTAAGAGTCTATTGCTATAGATGGGCGAAAGAGGGGATCTCGGATGCGAGGTCCCCTCCTGTTTTTAACCAGCCAGCCGAGAGTACTTAGATGTGTAGGAAATGTGTACGCCCAGATTCCCGCCCCCGGCGCCCCTCCGGTCTGGCAATATATCTCCTTGCCGCGCGGACCGGTGGAACCGGATCAGCCGCGGGGCGTGCACCTTGAGAACCGGATACTGCGAGGATGGACACACCAGATGTGTCGCATCCGGGCAG
>NZ_JBBNMZ010000021.1:0-3448 GCF_040098165.1 Collinsella sp. CLA-JM-H32 | reverse complement strand
ACCGGATCAGCCGCGGGGCGTGCACCTTGAGAACCGGATACTGCGAGGATGGACACACCAGATGTGTCGCATCCGGGCAGACATCGAACCATTTGAAATGGTCTAACTTGGATTTGTTTTTCGCAAGGCCGCCGAGAGGCGGCCCCGAGAAATTCCTTTTCCTATACTAAAACCATATGAATCGAACGGAACCGATCAGCGAATGACTGAGAGGACCGGACGGGCTCGAAGCCCATTTATTTTGGACGGAGAGTTCGATCCTGGCTCAGGATGAACGCTGGCGGCGCGCCTAACACATGCAAGTCGAACGGCACCTATCTTCGGATAGAAGCGAGTGGCGAACGGCTGAGTAACACGTGGAGAACCTGCCCCCTCCCCCGGGATAGCCGCCCGAAAGGACGGGTAATACCGGATACCCCGGGGCGCCGCATGGCGCCCCGGCTAAAGCCCCGACGGGAGGGGATGGCTCCGCGGCCCATCAGGTAGACGGCGGGGTGACGGCCCACCGTGCCGACAACGGGTAGCCGGGTTGAGAGACCGACCGGCCAGATTGGGACTGAGACACGGCCCAGACTCCTACGGGAGGCAGCAGTGGGGAATCTTGCGCAATGGGGGGAACCCTGACGCAGCGACGCCGCGTGCGGGACGGAGGCCTTCGGGTCGTAAACCGCTTTCAGCAGGGAAGAGTCAAGACTGTACCTGCAGAAGAAGCCCCGGCTAACTACGTGCCAGCAGCCGCGGTAATACGTAGGGGGCGAGCGTTATCCGGATTCATTGGGCGTAAAGCGCGCGTAGGCGGCCCGGCAGGCCGGGGGTCGAAGCGGGGGGCTCAACCCCCCGAAGCCCCCGGAACCTCCGCGGCTTGGGTCCGGTAGGGGAGGGTGGAACACCCGGTGTAGCGGTGGAATGCGCAGATATCGGGTGGAACACCGGTGGCGAAGGCGGCCCTCTGGGCCGAGACCGACGCTGAGGCGCGAAAGCTGGGGGAGCGAACAGGATTAGATACCCTGGTAGTCCCAGCCGTAAACGATGGACGCTAGGTGTGGGGGGACGATCCCCCCGTGCCGCAGCCAACGCATTAAGCGTCCCGCCTGGGGAGTACGGCCGCAAGGCTAAAACTCAAAGGAATTGACGGGGGCCCGCACAAGCAGCGGAGCATGTGGCTTAATTCGAAGCAACGCGAAGAACCTTACCAGGGCTTGACATATGGGTGAAGCGGGGGAGACCCCGTGGCCGAGAGGAGCCCATACAGGTGGTGCATGGCTGTCGTCAGCTCGTGTCGTGAGATGTTGGGTTAAGTCCCGCAACGAGCGCAACCCCCGCCGCGTGTTGCCATCGGGTGATGCCGGGAACCCACGCGGGACCGCCGCCGTCAAGGCGGAGGAGGGCGGGGACGACGTCAAGTCATCATGCCCCTTATGCCCTGGGCTGCACACGTGCTACAATGGCCGGTACAGAGGGATGCCACCCCGCGAGGGGGAGCGGATCCCGGAAAGCCGGCCCCAGTTCGGATTGGGGGCTGCAACCCGCCCCCATGAAGTCGGAGTTGCTAGTAATCGCGGATCAGCATGCCGCGGTGAATGCGTTCCCGGGCCTTGTACACACCGCCCGTCACACCACCCGAGTCGTCTGCACCCGAAGTCGCCGGCCCAACCGCAAGGGGGGAGGCGCCGAAGGTGTGGAGGGTGAGGGGGGTGAAGTCGTAACAAGGTAGCCGTACCGGAAGGTGCGGCTGGATCACCTCCTTTCTAGGGAGATAAATCTTCTAGAGAGAAAACACTTTAACTCGAATAGAGGGCAGGAGCCCGTCCGGTGGATGTCGCCCGGAGGAAGTCCCCGCAGCACCCGGTCCCCGGGGTCGCACCCGCGTACCTTGAGAGCCGCATAGCGATAGGAGAGAGATGGAAGAGTATCCTCTTCCAGACTCGATTCTTTTCTGCGATTTAACGTAAGAATGATAGCAATCATTCATCCGATCCAAACAAGAAGAATTCACTTATATATGAGTGAGGAGCATCTGATCGCGAGCACAGTGAAGACACTGTGCCGCGGTATGAGATACCCGAATTGCGACATACGAGCGCTATTCATGATATCGATTAATTAACTTAATTAGCGACACGTGGATATCCCGCGGGCCCGATGCGGTCCCGCAAGATACCACGGGCGCACGGCGGATGCCTTGGCACAGGGAGCCGATGAAGGACGCGGCAAGCTGCGATAATCCCCGGCGAGGAGCACACATCCTTCGACCCGGGGGTCTCCGAATGGGCGAACCCATGCACAGCAGTGTGCATATCCCCCCGCTGAACACATAGGCGGGGGGAGGACAACCCGGGGAACTGAAACATCTAAGTACCCGGAGGAGAGGAAATCAATCTCGAGACTCCCCGAGTAGCGGCGAGCGAAAGGGGACCGATGGCCAAACCGTCGAGCGGGCATACCCGGCAGGGGTTCCGCCGACGGGGTTGCAGGGCCGCGCATCCGGGGGCTGCCGCCCCCGGGCGCAGGTCCGGCTGGGGAGCGGAACGGCATGGGAGGGCCGGCCGCAGCGGGTGACAGCCCCGTACGCGAACCCAGACCGGACGGCGCGACGCGGTCCCTGAGTAGGGCCGGGCACGTGAAACCCGGTCCGAACCTGGGTGGACCACCATCCAAGCCTGAGTACTACCCTGTGACCGATAGCGCACCAGTACCGTGAGGGAAAGGTGAAAAGCACCCCGGGAGGGGAGTGAAACAGTACCTGAAACCGTGCGCCCACGAGCAGTCGGAGCAACTTTACGTTGTGACGGCGTGCCTTTTGTAGAATGAGCCAGCGAGTCGCTGGCGCGGGGCGAGGTTAACCGAAAGGGAGCCGGAGCGAAAGCGAGCCTTAACAGGGCGACTTGAGTCCCGCGCCGCGGACGCGAAGCCGGGTGAGCTATCCGTGGGCAGGCTGAAGCGGGGGTAAGACCCCGTGGAGGGCCGAACGCACGTCGGTTGAAAACGGCGGCGATGACCTGCGGATAGGGGTGAAAGGCCAATCAAACCCGGAGATATCTCGTTCTCCCCGAAATAGCTTTAGGGCTAGCGTCGCGCGTTCACCGCCGGAGGTAGAGCACCGGATGGACGAGGGGGCTTCGCCGCCTACCGAATCCAACCGAACTCCGAATGCCGGCGGCCCAGAGCGCGGCAGTCAGAGCATGTGGGCTAAGCTGTGTGCTCGAGAGGGAAACAGCCCGGACCGCCCGCTAAGGTCCCCAAGTTCCAGCCGAGTGGCAAAGGATGTGCGTCCGCCCAGACAACCAGGATGTTGGCTTAGAAGCAGCCATACATTCAAAGAGTGCGTAACAGCTCACTGGTCGAGTGGACATGCGCCGACAATACACGGGGCTAAGCTGGACACCGAAGCGGCGGGATTTTAATTCATTAGAATCGGTAGGGGAGCTTCCCATGGGCGGAGAAGCCG
>NZ_JBBNMZ010000020.1:0-8377 GCF_040098165.1 Collinsella sp. CLA-JM-H32 | reverse complement strand
AAAGTGAGGCAAAGGAAGCTAAAGCCCACATCGACGAGGACATAGCCAAGCGAAATGCGCTCCTCGGCGATTTGGAAAAGGCGCAAGCGGCCTATGACGACGCCTGCAAGGCATACGAAGAGGCAAAGGCCGCGGCAGATAAGACCACCTCTCCCGAGATAACGAAACCCGCCGAGACGACAAAACCCTCCAGCTCAGCGCAGCCGGCCGAAACGGCACAGCCCGCCAGCTCGCCCGCGACCGGCAAATACGCTCCATCGAGCTCCACCAAGCAAGCAAATACGACCACCGGCAAGCTCGCAAACACGGGCGACACAGCGCCGAGCGCAATCGCACTCGCAGCAGTCGCCGCCGCAGGCCTCGGAATAACCGCCACAGCCACACGCCGCATCAGGAACTCAAAATAGCTGCCAGAGCATACCACCTTCGCCAATCCACAAACCCAGAGAGAAAAGAGGCCCGTTTCCCCAACCCAGGGAAACGGGCCTCTTTAACTGCAAAAATTCAAGCAACAGCACCGCCGCCTCTTGAACCACATAGCCATCAATGCCCAGACAACACCAGCAAGCCGCATTCCACAAGGGATAGATTTAAATTAGATAAACGCGCCTTTACGGATGATTTTTGGACGACGGGGCCCGGTCGGCGGCGAGGTGTTTGGTAGTCGAGCGATCCCGCAGGCGAAGCCGAGGACCAGCGAGACACCAAACACCTCGCCGCCTCCTGACGCGTAGCCATCGATGTTTTGGCAAAGCCAGCGAGCGCCACCCAGAGCGAACAAGTTGGCATGAAAAAGGCAAGGCATAGACCTTCTGGTCATGCCTTGCCTTTTGAATGACAAATTGTCGCTCTGGGTGGCGCGCAGCGTCGAGCATTGCGCGGTTTGGTAAAACCGCGCAAAAAGAAAGCCCGTGCGCTCGATGGATTCGGATGCCCGACAGAGGCTCCTTATGGCTGCTTCCTTCCGGACCTGACCAGATTCGGAACATGTCGTCATCCGAACCCATCGAACGCGCTAGGCGCTCGGTATATCTTACCTGCTCCCGCCCGCCAGAGCAAGGTAGCTAATTTGGGACGGAGCTTTTTTGACTACTTTTGCAGCCCGATTGCCAGAGCAGCCAATGAGTAGTCAAAATAGTCCGATCCCAAAATGACCGGCTTGGTGCCGCACCACAGAAAGGGCCCATCTACTACGTTTAGGCCGCAGGGGTCAACCATAGCCGGCTTTTTCGAAAATCGGCAAGCTTTCTACCTGCGGTTTTGTTTTTGCAAATTCCGGGATGGTCGAAGGTGGCCGGTTTAACGTAGTAGATGGCCGCATTTCGTGGCAAACGGTCCGACCCAAGACCCAAGGCAGCCAACCTCGAATGGTCATTCTCGAAGTTGCGGTGGAATACGGACTGAATTGGCACCTTAAAGGCAAAAACACTCCGTATTCCACCGCAACTTATAGGGAGATAGGCCTTAGAGGCGAGCGAGGTCATAGGCTTGGGCGGCTGACTCGCCGGCACAGATGAGGTTGGCAGTGGCTTCCCGTGGTTCGAGTGCCTGGTCGAGGGGCATGGGCTTGCGGCAGATCGGAAGCACCAAGTCGATGCCCTGCACACACACCACATCCAGGTTGACGGCGCGACCACCCACGACGGCAACCACCGGTTTGCCATATCGCTTGGCGCGGCGAGCCACACCAACCGGCGCCTTACCGGCGGCAGACTGCTCATCCATATTGCCCTCGCCCGTTATGACCAGGTCGACATCGCGCACGCGCTCGTCAAACCCCACGAGATCGAGCACCGTCTCCACGCCCGAACGCAGCTCCGCCCCGAGCGCCAGCAGCGCGGCACCCAGGCCGCCTGCGGCACCGGCACCGGGCACTCCGAGCACCGAGCCAAATGTCCGAGCACCCTCGGGCACGCGCAACAATCCCTGAGCCCGCACCCCGGTAATTGCCGCATCGAGCAGGCGACCGTAGCCGACCATCCAGCTGTCGTACCTGCGCAGCGCCTCAGCGTCATCCGTCGGCAGGCCCTTCTGCCCGCCAAACACCGCCAGCGCACCGCGGCGTCCCACGAGCGGATTCTCGACATCCGAAAGCACAACGATACGAGCGCCGCTCAGTGCACGAAGCGCTAACGTCAAATCGATACTCGACACGTGTTCAAGGCCCGCAAGACCGGGGGCGACATCGCAGTCCTGATCATCGACCACACGCGCGCCCAGCGCCTGCAGCATGCCGGCGCCACCGTCGTTGGTGGCGCTGCCGCCCAGACCAATATAGAGTGTCTTTGCGCCCATGCGAACCGCGCGAAGCATGAGCTCGCCCACGCCATAGGTTGTGGCCGCCAACGCCGCCGACTCCGCACAAGGCGAATACCCAATGCCGGCCGCCTCGGCCATCTCAATTACAGCCGACTCGCACTCGACATCAACCAGCATCCGGGCAGACGCGCGCTTGCCCAAGGGACCTGCCACCTCGCAGGTCACAATCTCACCGCCGCACGCGGCAACGGCATCGAGCGTTCCCTCGCCACCATCTGCCAGCGGCAATGTACACACCTCGGCATCGGACCACACACGGCGTATGCCCTCGGCAACCGCCGCCTCCGCCTGCGCACTCGACACGCTGCCCTTAAAGGAGTCGATCGCCAGCAGCACACGGCGGGGCCGGCGGCACGCAGGGCCAAAGTCAACCGCCTCAACGGCGATATCTTCGGCACACGCGAGCGCCTCGGCATGAGCGGCATGCGCCTCAAGATCGGCCCCACAACCGCCATCAGCGCCGCCTGCTCCGCGCAGACCGCCAAAATAGCTACTCAGCAGCTCACGGCATTCATCCGCCAGGACCCCGGCCGTCACGTTAAACCGATGATTCAGGCGCGAGTCGGCATTCAAATCGTATAGGGATCCCAGCGCGCCCGCCTTGGCATCGGCCGCGCCATACGCACAGCGTCCAACGCGCGCGTTGACCATAAGCCCCGCACACATGCAGCAAGGCTCGAGCGTTACATAGACCGTGCAATCGGAAAGGCGCCAGCGGCCAAGCGCCTGGGCGGCAGCGCACAGGGCCGCGAACTCTGCATGAGCCGAAGGATCCTGATCGAGCTCGCGACGATTATGCGCCCGCGCGACAACCTCGCCGTCGCGCACCACTACGGCTCCGATGGGCACCTCGCCCACCGCCGCGGCGGCTCGCGCCTCGGCCAGCGCCTCGCGCATGAACTTCTCGTCGATTTCGGTGATCGTCATCGTTCGCCTTCCCTGTTGCAAATTCAAAACGATGCTATCATTACGACTCACGGAGAGATGGCAGAGCGGTTGAATGCGGCGGTCTTGAAAACCGTTGAGCGCGAGAGCGTTCCGGGGGTTCGAATCCCCCTCTCTCCGCCACTCCTAGTGATGCACCGGTGTCATGGTCCGCTCAAACAGTGCATCGACCACGTCGGCTATCTCAGGTCGACGCTCAAGATCGTGGCCCGATTCCCACCATATCGTGAAAAGTCGAATAATACCGCCGGCGACAAACTCAGACGTCGTCTCGAGTGACACGGGGGCCAGGGCATCCTCGGCAAGCACGTTCATCACACGCTCGCGGATGGAGCGGGCAATGCGGTCGCAAATAACGTTGGTCAACATGCCCGACATGCTGCTTGCCAAAATGTTATCCATGAGCCGCTCGTGCGCCAGAATCAAATCCATGGCATCGTCCAAAATCGCGTGCCGAAGCGCGCGCACGTCCTCGGCAGATACCGCGCCGGCCTCATCGGGCTGTTTTTGCGGCAAGCCCGACATGAGCTCATCGATATAAAAGGCAAAGTAATCGTTCTTGTCGCGAAAGTGCTTGTAGAACGTCGTGCGGCGAATCATGGCGCGGTCGCACAGCATGGCAACCGTCAGGTCCTCAAAACGATGCTCCTCGAGAAGCTCGGTAAAGGCATCGAACAGGGCGCAGTAGGTTTTCTTGATGCGAAGGTCCACTGGTATCGCCATCCTCAGGGCAAAGACAACACTCGTCAATCTGTCGCATATCTTACACCTGTACCTCGCGCGCTTTGCCCCGGTGCCGACCCCGACGAAAACACAACGCTTACCGGAAAGTTCGGCACGGCAAAACGTTGCGGGTATACTAGTAGCGTTATACCAACGGCAGCTGGCGCATGCCGCCGCGGCCATTCGAAACGGAGACATCATGCTTCCCGTCATCATCGGCATCGTTGTTGTCATTGTGATTGCCTGCGCCATCGCCGGCATCTACAACAACATGGTCACCAAGCGTAACCGCATCGATAACGCCTGGCAGAACATCGATACGCAGCTGCAGCGCCGTAACGACCTGATCCCCAACCTGGTCGAGACCGTCAAGGGCTACGCCAAGCACGAGCAGGAGACGCTCTCCGCCGTGATCAGCGCGCGTAACACCGCCGTCAAGGCCACCACGCCCGAGGCCAAGATGGAAGCCGACAACGTGCTGACCGGCGCACTGCGCCAGCTCTTCGCTGTGGCCGAGGCCTATCCCGATCTTAAGGCAAACACCAACTTTACGCAGCTGCAGGCATCGCTCGAGGATACCGAGAACAAGATTAGCTATGCACGCCAGAGCTACAACGACTGCGTGCTCAGCTACAACAACGCCATTCAGACGTTCCCGGCTGTCATCTTTGCCGGCATCTTCCAGTTTAAGGAGCGCCAGGGCTTCGAGGCCGCCGAAGCAGCCCGTCAGGCCCCGACCGTCAAGTTCTAGTAGTTTGGCAGCGCATCCTTAATCGGCCAAATGCATAAACCGCCCCGTCGAATGCATACTTCGACGGGGCGGTTTCCTTTTTCGCGAAGGTCCCCCTCTAAGCGCCGTGCATTTTTAGGAGTATTCAACATAACCAAGAGCTTCGGGCGCCACGATAAATGCCAAAGACCGCGAATATCCCTGCAAATCAACCGCTGTCAGCCCATAACCCCGCCCATCATCCGTAGAAAACATCGAGAAATCCCGATTTTTTGCCCGAGGTCGGTATGCAGGGGCCTTCGATTGCAGAATACTCGCAAAAATGCACGTCGCCACCGCCCCCACATGGCGCGAAGCAAAACACAAGCGCGGCCTAAAAGGCCGCGCACCATCTTTAATTCAAATCTATATTGCCCGTACGACAGCGCCAGGGTGACGCAGGCCCGAGGGCGACCTTCCTTTCCGGCGCACTCCGCAGGACGAAAGAGCCTCCGCCGCACGAAGTGCGCAGCGGAGGCTCTTTCATGTCCGAGGACGCGCCGGAAAGGAAGGTCGCCCTCGGGCCGGACATATCCGTAAGACAAATCACGCGACGGTGTAAACCCAGTTGTGCTTGTCCTCGACAGCACCGGACTGGATGCCAGTCAGGGTCTCGCGGAGCTTCTTCATCACAGGGCCGATCTCGGTGTATCCAGCCGGGAAGGTCACGGTCTCGTCGGCGCCGTAAACCTTGTTGTCGATTTCGCCAACCGGAGAGATGACGGCAGCGGTGCCGCACAGGCCGCACTCCACAAAGGTGCCGGCCTTGACCTCGGCCCACTCGACGGGGCGCTGGTCAACGGTCATGCCCAGGTCCTGAGCAACCTGAACGAGCGAACGGCGAGTGATGGAGGGCAGGATGGAGTCGGTGTGCGACTGCGGGACGACGAGCGTGCCATCCTCTTTCACGAACAGGACGTTGGCGCCACCGGTCTCCTCGACATAGGTGCGGGACTCGGAGTCGAGATACAGGTTCTCGGCATAGCCCTCGCGATGGGCCTCCATCGTGGGCTTGAGGGACATGGCGTAGTTCAGGCCGGCCTTGATGTTGCCGGTGCCGTGCGGGGCCGCGCGGTCATACTCGGAAACGCGCAGCTTAACGGGCTTGAGGCCACCCTTAAAGTACGGACCGACCGGGGTCACGAGAATGCGGAACGTGTACTCAGGAGCGGGAGCCACGCCGATCACGTCACCGGAGCCGATCATAAACGGACGCACGTACAGGGTCGCGCCGGAGCCGAAGGGCGGAACCCAGGCGGCGTTGGCAGAAACGACCTGCTTGACGGCCTCAACGAACTTGTCCTTGGGGAACGGGGGCATCTCGAGGCGCTGCGCAGAGTTGTACATACGCTCGGCGTTCATGTCGGGGCGGAAGCAGACGATGCTGCCGTCCTCGGCGGTGTAGGCCTTCAGGCCCTCAAAGACCTCCTGGCAGTAATGGAAGATGCCGCCGCACTCGGAGACATGCAGGGTGTGGTCGGTGGTCAGGCCACCCTCGTCCCACTCGCCGTCCTTCCAATGGGCCTCGTAGCTGTAATCGGTCTTCATGTAGCCAAAGCCGAGGCTACCCCAATCGATATCCTTCTTCTCGACAGTCATATGTCGCTCCTTACATACACAGTTGCATACTCGCGAACCCGCACGCAAGGACCGAGGCCGACCGCGTCGCAACGTCGCACGCCCGGAGCGTAGAGCCGGACGGGACACGCGAACAGCATCAAAACCGATGGCACGTCGATTCGCATGCACGAGATTGTACTCCGCACGCGCGTCGGATAAAACGTTTTTCTTTAACTAACTAAAGTAATTTCATTTGACCGAAGCTGAAGAGGCCCGCCACCGTAAGCTGTGACGGGCCTCAACTGCACGGTTTGCGCGCTGGCTCGAGCTACGCGTTCTTTTTGCCCAGCTTAGCCTTAACCAGACCGACCGCGGTCGGGATGATCGACACGGCAACGATGCCGACGATCAGCAGCTCAAAGTGCTCCTGCACAAAGGGGATGCCGCCAAAGAAGTAGCCCAGCAGCGTAAAGAGCGTCGACCAGGTAATGCCGCCCAGCACGTTAAAGATAACGAAGTTACGCCAGTGCATGCCGCCCATGCCGGCGATAAAGGGCACAAAAGTGCGGATAAACGGGAAGAAACGGCCCAGGAAAATAGCCAGGTGGCCCCACTTGTCCAAGAAGTCCTCGGACTTTTTAATGCGCTCGGGCGTCATGGCCTTGACCTTGCCCGAAGCGATGATCTTTTTGCCAAAGAAGTGACCGATCATAAAGTTGCACTGATCACCCAAGATGGCAGCCGCCCATGCGACGGCCAGCAGGGCCACGATGTTAAAGCCACCGTTGTGGGCAAAGAAGCCCGAAGCAAACAGCAGTGAATCGCCAGGAAGGAACGGGAAGAACACCACGCCCGTCTCGATAAAGATGATCAGGAACACGCAGCCGTAGGCCATAAGCGGGCCGGCGGCGATCCAGCTGGCGATCGCGGTGCGCGGATCCTTAAGCAGCTCGGCGATAAAATTGATGAAACCCATGAAGTAAAACCTCTCAGTTGTGGGCGCGGATACGTCCAAGTTGACCAGTATACGGTTGCGGTGCCCCCTCGTGCGCAACCCCACAAAAGCATGACTCCATTACCAGCAAGTTTGCATAACTGACATCTGTAGCGCAATGGCTCCAAGATTGTCCTTCCTAATCCCTAGCAAATCGCTATACTTTATTGAATCGCATTGCCATGGCGCTAAGGGAGGGCGGCCGGTGAGCTTTATCAATACCATTCGCGAGGACATCAAGACCGTCCAGGCGCAAGACCCCGCTGCGCAAAACGGTCTGGTCATCTTCCTTTCCTATCCTGGCCTGCACGCCAAGTGGAATCACGTGCCCGAGCACTGGCTGTGGGAGCACGGTCATCGCTCACTCGCCCGTGTGCTCTCGCAAATCACCCGCCACATCACCGGCGTCGAGATTCATCCCGCCGCGCAGATCGGCAAGCACTTCTTTATCGACCACGCCATGGGCGTCGTCATCGGCGAAACCACCGTCGTGGGCGACAACTGTGTGCTTTACCAGGGCGTTACGCTCGGCGGCACCGGCAACGAGACCGGCAAACGCCACCCAACGCTCGGCGATAACGTCACCGTGGGCACGGGTGCCAAGGTGCTCGGCAACATTCACATCGGCAACAACGTCAAGATCGGCGGCAACTCGGTCGTCGTCAAAGACGTGCCCGACAACTGCACCGTCGTGGGCGTGCCGGGACGCATCATCAAGCGCAACGGCTGCCGCGTGTTCGAGGAGAGCTTCGATGCCAAGCAGCATCGCGAGTACATGCCCGACGACGCCGCCGAGCAGAGTGCCCTCAACCGCCAAGGCATCACCGAGAACGCCCGCCGCGTCAAGGAACTCGAGCGAGAGGTGGCCGAGCTCAAAGCCCTCGTCGCCAAGCTCGTGGACGAACGCTAGAGGCGGACGACCACCGACAACACTGACGCCAATCAGAACCACCCTTAAAAAGGGTGGTTTGCTCTTAGGGTATAACCCACGGGCCCCGGGCTCGCGTCTAAAGGCGCGGGCCCGGACTTCGTCCAGGCCTAGTGCATCTTGACCCGTGGCGCGCCGG
>NZ_JBBNMZ010000019.1:0-8622 GCF_040098165.1 Collinsella sp. CLA-JM-H32 | reverse complement strand
AGCGTGTAGGTCCTGTAGGAGCCGTCGGCCATCTTCTCGGCGACGGCGTAGCGCTCGGCGCCGGCGACCGCCTTCCAGGAGACGGTGACCTCGCCGTCGCCGGTCGCCTCGGCCTGAGCCTCGGGGGAAGGAATCAATTTACAAGTTAAATAATCATCAGACGTATAGGTATTCCAATCACCGTTGGCATACGCTTGAACAAGAAATGTATATGTCTTTCCGTTTTCAAGCCCATCGATTTCATAGGAAGTTCCTGTGCAATCATACGTGTAGGTATTGAAGCTGCCATCGCTCTTGCACAAAGCGATGGCATACTTAGATGCATTGGGGATCGAATCCCAGCTTAACTTGATTTTACCGTCGCGCATCTCGGATACCACCGGATCAGGTTTAGCTACCTTCGAAAGGCCGAACTGATTAGCAATGGCCAGGGCATCTGCCTGACCCATTTTTTTAAGGTATAGCGAGTTGGCCAAAAGTCCTGCATCATAACTATTGTCGATGAAACCATGTTCGACCAATACTGCCGGAATGCCATACTGGCGGCAGTTTCTAATGACAGCAAGGCTGTCTGCATTACTACCATCCGGGTAATATAATTGTTTACCATTTAAATCGTAATAATCATTTTTTGCACCGCGGCTAACAAGACCAACAGATACAAGCCTGTTCAAAACATCTTGACCCAGAGACTCTCCGAGCTCATTAAATGAAGAGTACCACTTAGCCGGCCTCGGAATCCATATTTCCGCTCCAGTACCGCCACCTGAATTGATGTGAAAACTCATAAACAAAGAGGCCTTGTTGTCTCTCGCGATTTGTGCGCGAGCAATAAGCTCATTTGAAGTATTGGCAACACCAGTAACGGAAGCGTCAGAATCTCGAGTCATAATAACTCGAACACCCGCGTATTTCTGGAGCTCGTCACGGCAATATCGTGCAATTTTCAGCGTAAGATCCTTCTCACGAAGACCATTGCCGATGGCGCCGGAATCCCAACCGCCATGACCAGCATCTAAAACAAAGACCCAGCTGCGCGCCCGTGCAGAGTTCTCCGAAATGACATCGACGGCGGATTCCAGCGAATCAAACGAAGCACCCGTGTCGTCAGTAAACACGGACTCAAGCTGATCATCCGAGTCGCCATCAGACAGCAATCGATACGGTGCAGCCACTTCACCGGCGCTAAACATCTGATCAGAAATTTCATCAGGAAAAATACGAGTTGCTCCAGAGGCATACTCCACCTTAAGCAAGGAATAAACGCCAGCGGCAGAGACGCTCGAAGAGAAAAGATATGTGTTGTCAGCACTGGAAGTGACATCGAATCGGATAAGGGCTTCAGACGCAGTATTTGCACAATACAGTGCCACAGGCTCATCCGACAGCGTCCCGTCAAAGCCCAAAGCAACTCTTTGCGCATCTCCGAGGTCAACGTGACTCTTCTCGATATAAATAAACGAAAGGTTATCTACATCTGAGCTATCGGCAAAGGCGTTAACAGGATGACCAAGAAAAAGAGAAAGAAATGACATAGCAAAGATTGTGGTCAACAAATAGCGCTGGATACTCTTTTGCATATACAGTCCTTAAAAGAAAGAGGCGGCCAGAAGCCGCCTTTTAATATCTATCGAGTGGCGTAAAAAGAAAAAACAGCGTCAGCAACATGATGCCTATCGGCATCGCTTAGACCATAGTACATAGGCAACCTGACAAGCCTATTGCTTTCAGAAGTAGTAAACCTGTCTTCCCCGTCAAAACGACCAAACATCTTTCCTGCAGGCGCATCATGCAAAGGAATGTAATGGAAAACAGCTTGGACACCATGGTCCTTAAGGTAAGAGATAAAATCACCGCGTTCCTTAAGATCTTTACACTTGATGTAAAACATATGCGCGTTATGTTCGCAGCCTTCAGGAATATAGGGAAGCTCAATCTTGCCGGCATCTGCAAGCGGCTTTAAAGACTCCTGATAAAAATGCCAAGTTGAGAGTCGGTTCTCATTAATTTCATCAGCATGCTCCAGCTGCGCCCAAAGATAGGCCGCATTCATGTCAGAAGGCAGGTAGCTCGACCCACGATCAACCCAAGTGTACTTGTCTACTTGACCCCTAAAAAAGCGCTGACGATTAGTCCCTTTTTCGCGAATAATTTCAGCACGATCACAGTAACGCGAGTCGTTAATAGAAAGCGCGCCACCTTCGCCCATCGAATAGTTCTTAGTTTCATGAAAGCTATAGCAACCAAAATGACCAATAGTGCCGAGAGCCTTACCCTTATAAGAACTCAAAACACCCTGTGCCGCATCTTCAACGACCAACAAGTTGTTGCGCGTAGCGATGTCCATGATTCGATCCATATCACATGCAACGCCAGCATAATGCACAGGAACGACAACCTTGGTTTTATCAGTTATCGCCCTCTCAATGGCGTCGGGATCAATATTCATTGTGTCAGGGCACACGTCAACAAACACCAAAGTGGCGCCGACCATTTGAAAAGCCGTAGCAGTAGAAGAGAAAGTGAAGCTAGGCAGAATCACCTCATCACCAGGATGTAGGTCGCATAAGATTGCTGCAAGCTCAAGCGCGCTCGTGCCGCTAGTCGTTAGCAGGATCTTATTGGAATTAAAACGGTTCTCGAGCCATTCGCTACATTTTTTGGTAAAAGGACCATCACCACAAATCTTACGATTGACAGCGCAGGCCTCTCGAACATATTCCATTTCCGTGCCCACATAAGGCGGGAGATTAAAATTGATCATATAGCAGCTCCAAATGAATATAGTCCGATACCAAGCAAAATAAGAAGCAGTGAAATCCACTTCCGCCGAGACATTTTCTCATGAAAAATCGTAATACCGAATATTGTCACATATATGTAGCTGGTGGCTTCCAACAACGGACCCATGGAAAGGGGAATCCCTTTATAAGCAAAAATCGAAAGAAAGGTCGTACAAACGAAAAGGAAGTAAGCACAAATCACTAGAGGGTTCAGATACTCTCGAAACCTGCTGTCATACGTCTTAAGAGCAGCCTTCTTTAGCATTACTTGAGATATTGCACTAATAAAAACACCGAGGAGAAGGAGCAAGGCATATCGAAAATCCACAGCACTTCCCTCCTAAGCAGCATCGGAATCTGAAGAGGCAAACAAAGCCACGCCAATTAATACAATAATGCCTCCGGCAACCTGAAGAAAGCCAAGCTGCTCCTTAAAGACAATTACACCCCATACCATACCCCATACAACTGTAACGGCGCGATTGGCATAGGCTGTCGTTAATGGCAGTCGTTTAATAATTTGTTGCCAGCAAATAGCATAAATGCCAAGCAGCATGATAATTCCGGCATAGCAGACACAAAAACCGAAAGATAGAAAAGGATAGCCTGCCGCAAACTTACTTAAGATACCGCTACAGGAATACAAAACCAATAGCAGATGAAGCGCTAAGAAAACGCGTCCATTTTTCAATTTCTATACGCCTCGCTTCGGCAAGTACTTTTCCAAATTATCAATCGAATCTGAAGTCAGGATATAGAAGCCGTATCTGCTGCCGCTATCGACAATTTCATGCTCCATGTCATTGTCCACAGAACTTCGCTCGACCCTCACATTCCTATCGCATTCTGCTTGTCGAAACATCGCTAAGTCTTCGCCATCAAAAATAAATCGAATCATGGCGCATTCAGGATGCTCAGAGACACTCAGGTCGGGTTCACGCCCAGTAGCAACAGAAATTACTGCACCCAAGAAATCAACTCCCGTTGAGAGTTCCACGAGATCGCTGCCGATACAGTCGCCACCCATGCGGCTACCAATTTCGACAATACGAATATCCTCATTCTCATTAACCAAAATCTCTGAATGAGAAGCGCCAAATTCAACTCCCAAAGAATCTAGGGCGTGAGAAACAACTTCAATGATTTTGGAACGTAAAGAATCTGAAACGGGTGCAGGCTGTAAGTGACCAGTTTCAATGAAATGCGGAGCTCCAGTTGTGTATTTCCTCGTCAGTGCAAGAAAGTGATGCTCGCCTTTCCAAGAAACAAATTCAACACTAAATTCAATGCCAGTAAAAAACTCTTCAACGACACATGCCTTAGAAAAGGAAACATTGATTGCAGCGCGGACGGCATCCTCAAGTCCTTCTGAAGACTGAAGCTTAGTGATGCAACGACTACCAGACCTGTCAACAGGCTTTACGATTAT
This sequence comes from Collinsella sp. CLA-JM-H32, assembly GCF_040098165.1. Classification (NCBI taxonomy): domain Bacteria; kingdom Bacillati; phylum Actinomycetota; class Coriobacteriia; order Coriobacteriales; family Coriobacteriaceae; genus Collinsella; species Collinsella sp. CLA-JM-H32. Next base: position 4,410 of record NZ_JBBNMZ010000019.1, on the reverse strand, counting down.
TGGATAAGTGAGATCTAAACCATCAATATCTGTAAGGTCGGTCACCTGGTAGCTTTTAGGAGAAGGGTCTCCATTTTTGAAAAAGGCTTCACGCATTAAGTGCTTATTTGTGGATACGTCGATGCAGTCAACTGAATTGGCACACAGACCGAGTTTGTCGGCAACCTTAGATACAGTAATGTTGCCGAGATCCGTACCGATAGAACAAATACCGTCAATACCGATAGAGCTACACTTCTCAGCAATTTGATCGATTTCGGTAATACTAATAGGATAGAAATAGTCAGCAGTGCGCTCGCCAATATCGCCGCATTCCCATGCGAAGACATGCGTTTCGAAGCCAAGTTGTTTGGCCTTAAGAATCAATGGATTTTGAAAATCAGACGCACCGATAATAGCGAGCTTTTTCGACATCTTTACTTCTCCCAATTGGCCGAAGAGTTCTTTTCGAAATCATTCCAGCGGCCGCTTTCCATCTCAGCCTTATAATCGAGCATCATCGAATAATAGTCTCTATAAGCTGGAACAAAGCCGAAATCACGCTCAGCCTTACTCATATCGAACAAAAATGAAGGGGTGTTGTTCTTGAGCTCCGGCCTGTAAACGATTTTCGATTTAGAGCTGTCGCCAAATACCTCGATAACTGCACGAGCCTGATCTTCAAGCTCCAAAGGAACCCCGCTAGTCATGTTATAAAGCCCATGTGTTGAATCGCTTTCCAAAGCCATTCGATATGCCCGAGCAACATCCTTCACATAGATAATGTCTCTTGAGATATGAGGGTCTCCCCATATCTCAAGGTTCTGTCCGGACGCGGCCTTTTCGATCCAGACTTGGATAGCAGACTTGTACGGCTTACCATCAACTAAGATTGTGCCATGAGGCCCAACGCCGTAAACCGGAGGAAAACGGAACACTGCCCCCTGAAGACCATGTTGCTGCGAATAATACTCAATCAAATCGTTGGCAGCATTCTTCGTGATGGTATAGACAGCGTGGTCACCAGTAAAGGAGAAATTCCTGGGCTCATCCTCAGTAATGGCATAGTCCTTTCTCCATGCCCCAGAGACATCACCATAGGTAGTGGCGGAAATTATCTTCTTGATACCATTCGTCCTGCAATACTCGAGCACGTTCACTGTGCCCATAGTGTTCACTCTAACGTAATCGATGGCATTCTCTTCGTTAACCAAATCAGCAGTTGCATTGGCAGGAAGCAAACCAGCTAGAAGAATTACGCCCTCGACGTTATCAGCAGGGAGTTTTGAAAAATCTTCAGGCTTAGTAATATCGAGACTAATAAACTCGGCACCCATGTCTTCAAGGAAAGGACGAAGTCGTTCATTCCTACCGGTAGCAATAACTTGTTTGCCTGATTTGACAAGCTCGTCAACGGTATACATACCGATAAAACTGGTTGCTCCAATAACAATTACCATAGCTTACTCATCCTTTCCATTGCACTCTTTTTCAATCACATACAGAGGTCTATTTTTAACCTCAGTAAAAATATTGCCGACGTACAGTCCAACGATTCCAATTGCAGACAAAATGAGCCCACCCATAAAAAAGATGGAACAAAGAAGGCTAGTCCATCCAACTTGAATTCCCGGAACACAGATTTTCTGAACTATCGCTGCAATTAGAACGAGCAAGGCAACGAAGGACATTGCAAAGCCAACGTTAACCGCAAATTTCAAAGGCTTATTAGACTGGGCGGTAATAAGCTCAAACGCCATATTTAGCTTTTTCCTAAAACTATAGGAAGACTCACCTGCAAAGCGTTCATCGCCAACTATCTCTATCGCAGTTTGCCTAAACCCAAGCCACTTAATAAACATTGTGTATCCACGGTTATGTTCACGCATTGAACAATACTGAGAAATTACCGCGCGACGAGCAATACTGAAGTTGCAAAGTGAAGGATCATAACTACCGTCAGTAAAATACTCATACACTTTATAAAAAGCTCGAGACAACGCCATGGTCAAAGCGCTATCTTTTCGCTCTACCCTTTTTGCAAAGACGACATCGAAGCCCTCCAGAGCTTTATTATAGAGCTGGGGAATGGCCTCCGGCCTATCCTGAAGGTCGCAATCCATTACGACAACCCAATCACCATGGCAACAGTCAAGACCCGCAGTGATTGCACGAATTTGGCCAAAATTACGAGCAAGCTTGATTCCATACACACGTTCATCAGCGTCGCATATCGACTGCACAACAGACCACGAATCATATGGATCGTGGTCGTCAACAAGAACGAGCTCGAAAGACGCCTCCATCTTTTCAAAAACATCAACGATTCGCTTATGCAGTTCGGGCAGCGCCTCTTTACAACCATAAACTGGAATTACAACAGAGAAATCCATAACTAGCCTTAGATTGAGTTTAATAACCTACTCATGATGCATTCGATTAAGCGAACCGTCAAATCATAGTGAAGGCAATCATCAAACGAACGCCGGGCCTATTTGATGAGCACACACTGCTGACGAACCTCACTTTTATTAGCGTTATTAAAACAAGGGCCAATCAGGTTGCCAGGCAAAATTTGGTGCCACATCTTATTGTCATGGGAGTTATCTCCCCAGAAAAATCCAATATGGCAATCGATAGAACCATCTGTTTTAAAGAAAATTACATCGCCCTTCTTAGCCAATCCGCTATTCAACATATCGGCAACTGTGTTGAAGTGATAAACCTTACAGCCAGAGTCAATTGCATAACCATACCAGCGCCACGCATTGATATAGCCGCCGCCGCCGGGCCCCGCACCCCACGGAGTATGGTTGTTGTTGGCTGCGACTGCATCAACGTTTACGCCAAGAGATCTAAATACATGGGCAACAAAACCAGTGCAGTTCATACCGGTGTAGCCCCCGGGCCCTGGAGCGCCGTTAGGGTACAAGCAAGTCTGATATGAAAAGCCACTTGAATATCGAGTACCAAGATAATAGCCATTGTATTGATGGCTCGTCAGCCAATTAACAACGGTTAGGCGCGGAATGCCAAATACAGTGTCATTCGTGCCCGTCGGCTTTACACTAACCAGGTCGTCTTCATCAAAAGGCGACCATACGCCATCGAGATAAGCCTGAACGACAAACTGATAGGTCTGTCCACCGCTTAGTCCTTCAACTCTATACGAATTGCCAGTGCAGTTGTATGTATAAGTTTTATAGCCACTATTCGTCTTTACCGCGATAGCATAACGCGTGGCGCCCGACACCTTACTCCAAGATAGATTTGCACAAAGATCCCCAGCTTTACCAGTTACACGAGGAGTAATTACACCATGTGGAACTGCGTCCACAAGCAGCGCATCACCGTAAGCAGACCAGGCTCCATCTACGTAAGATTGCACAAGAAACCTGTGATTGCGTCCATTCGTAAGGTCGGAAACCGTATAGCTAGTGCTCAAACAATTAGTCGTGAACGTTACATATGAGCCATTCTTATACTCTGCAATCGCGTATCGCGTTGCATTGGGAACAAAGTCCCAAGTAAGCTGTATTTTTCCATCGCCAGCACAAGTGGCCTTAACATTTTGAGGGGAACGAACGTCCTCAAGAACGGCTTCACATAAATATGCGTCCGAGGAAGAGCTCCATCTTCCATTTACAAATGCTTGCACAAGGAAACGATAAGTACTACCGGGATTCAAGCCAGAAACCAGATACGAGGGCTCTTTGACATCAAGAGAATACGTCTTGTAGCTATTCCCAGTCTTAAGAGCAACCGCGTACCTCTCTGCTCCAGGAATCTGATTCCACGAAAGAACGCAGGAGGTCGCCGTGGCTTTCTCTAAATGAGGCTTCGGAGCATTAGGATCTTCGGGAATAGCGGTAACAAGGTCCTTGCTCCCAAAAGGAGACCAGCGGCCATCAATATTAGCTTGAACAATAAATGAATACTTCTGACCATTGGTAAGTCCATTAATGGTGAATTCAGTATTAAGACAGTCATAGGTGACAGTCTTGTATCCTTTATTTGTTTTATATGCAATCGCATATCGTAATGCACCGGCAACTGGATTCCACTTAAGGTCCACCGTCCCATCGCCAACAGCAGAAACGCTAACCTTAGGAGAAATAAGAGAGTACGGCATACAGGTGATGTAGTCAGTATCCTCAAGAGCGGTCAAACGGTCGTAAATCTTTGCCCTAACATAGAACGTATATTCTTCACCGTTTTTCAAACCCTTGATTTCAACGCTAGTTTGATGGGATTTCAATCTATACGACTTACCGTTCGAACACGAAACTACATATTGATTCGCCCCGGGCACGCGGCCCCACGACAGCTCGACGCTGCCGTCGCCGGCGGTCGCCGCGGGCGCGGGCTTGACGGTCCCCTCAGGCCTGCAGCGCACGAGGCTGGCGGGGCCGAAGGAGGACCAGCGGCCGT
>NZ_JBBNMZ010000018.1:0-22598 GCF_040098165.1 Collinsella sp. CLA-JM-H32 | reverse complement strand
TCGACGACATGCCGGGGGCGGACCGGGACGGGTTCAACGGCAGGCCCCGCCGACCGATTGCAAGCGGTCGGCGGGGCCATTGTGGCTCTTGACAGCGGATTGGGTCATATGAGCGAAAGCCCGCCAGGGCGAGCAAGGTGCCCTGAAACGAGGCGGCATTGACCTTCTGGTCATGCCGCCGAAGTTGAAAGGCAGATTGCCGCCCTGGCGGGCTTGCAGCGTCAAGTGGTTACGGCGTTTGGTAAAACGCCGTAACTAAAACCCGTGGCGCTCCAGGAAGCGGAAGGCTAGGCGGATCCAGGGACGGACCGCCACCTGCTTGTCCTCGTTGTCGACCGCGGTGTTGGCGTTGCCGAGCGAAAGGCCGTGACCACCCTGGTCGAAGACGTGCATCTCGCATGCAACGCCCTCCTCGGCCATGCGCTGCGCAAACGGGTAGACCTGCGCGATCGGCGCCGTCTTGTCGTCGGACACGCCCCACACAAAGGTCGGCGGCATCTGACGCGAAACATGCGTGGTGGGGCAGATATCGGCCAAATGCTCGTCAGTTGCCTCGCCACCCGTCACCATCGACAGGTAGTCGTTGAGCAAATCGCGCCCCGTCTTGCCGCCCGTCTTGGGCACGCGCAAGTCAATGCGCGGATCGCGCGTCTGCATGTCGCGCACATAGGCAAAGTCGAGCAGCGGATAGCCCAGCACCACGGCATCGGGACGAATGTCGTCCGGACGTGCCCCGGCAAGTGCCGCGAAGGGGCCGGTCTTCCACTGTGTTGCCAGCGAGGCGCAAATCATGCCGCCAGCAGAAAAGCCCACGACGCACACGCGCTTAGGATCGACATGCCACTCGTCGGCGTTGGCGCGCACCGTGGCGACCATCTTGGCAAGATCTGCCTGGGGGTGCGGAAAGCTCACGTCACCTGTAGAACTCGTGACATAGTTGAGCACAAAGGCCTGGTAACCGTGATCCAAAAACGCAAACGCCACAGGATCCTGCTCATGCGGAGCGATATGCGTAAACGCACCTCCGCCACAGATAATCACCGCGGGGCGGCGGCCATTCGGTTTATCGGGCAACGGCTCGGCACCCAAATACGTAAACGCCGCCGGATAATCCTCGGTCGGCTCCTCGCCCCACAGCGCATGGTTCTCGACAATCATATGTGCTCCCTTCGCGCAAATTATGCGCCCTTGTTTTTCGCCTTCAAGCGTACCCCACTTGAACCCGTGGCGCAGAAACACTCCGGCAATAAGTTTCCCTTCAACTGATATATCACATAATCCCAGTTCAGAGGTATCATTGAGCAGCGTAGAATAGGGGCGTTGACCAAGCCGCGAAACACATGTGAAACGTTTCCGGCAAACCAAACGCGCGATATGCGCCTATTTAAGTTGGAGGCAACTATGGGTCTGCTCGATTCGCTTAAGTCCACCTTCACCTCGACCGGCGAGGCGTCCGTTCCGCCCGCAGCAAGCTTCGCTACCCGCGAAGGCGTCATCTATGCCCCCGTCAACGGCGTGCTCGTCAACCTGAACGAGGTTCCCGACGAGACGATCGCCTCGGGCATGCTTGGCCAGGGCTATGGCATCGAGCCCATTACCGGCACCATCTATGCGCCCGCCAACGGCCGCATCGGTGCCACCACTGTCACCAACCACTCCATCGGCATGATCACCGAGGACGGCCTGCGCGTGTTCATCCATGTTGGCCTGGGTACCGTGGAAATGAACGGCAAGGGTTTTGCCCGCTTTGTCGAGATGGGCGATGTGGTCAAGGCAGGCCAGCCGCTCATCAGCTTCGACCGCGAGGCCATTAAGGCCGCTGGTCACGAGGACATCGTGACCGTCATCGTCTCCGAGCTAGATCGTCTTAAGAGCATCGACCATGTCGGCGAGTCTGGAACGCTTATCGGCGGCAACCCGCTCGTCAAGCTTGGCGACCCGCTGCTGGTTGCCAAGACCAAGTAGCCAGGCCCCACGCCACACAGCCAAAAGGCACCTCGTCAAGCGCCCGCGACCATTTGGCCGCGGGCGCTTTTCGTTTGAAAAACCATCCCGCCAATGCTTTATCTGTATAGCCCAAATGAGCCGAGCTGCTAGAATATCGAACTGTATGGATAACTATCATTCAACCGTTATGGGAGGATACGTGAACCGCACCAAAATCGCGCAGCTCTATGCCGATGCCGAGTCGCTCGGCGGCCAGACCGTCACCGTCGCCGGCTGGGTCAAGTCCGTCCGCGACATGAAGAACTTTGGCTTTGTTACGCTCAACGACGGCAGCTGCTTCCGCGACCTGCAGGTCGTCATGAACCGCGAGGCACTCGACAACTACGACGAGATCGCCCATCAAAACGTCTCGGCCGCACTCATTTGCACCGGCACCGTCAAACTGACCCCCGATGCACCCCAGCCTTTCGAGCTTTCTGCCACTTCCATCGAGGTCGAGGGCACGAGCGCCCCGGATTACCCGCTGCAGAAGAAGCGCGCAACCGTCGAGTTCCTGCGCACCCAGCAGCACCTGCGCCCGCGCACCAACCTGTTCCGCGCCGTGTTCCGCATCCGCTCTGTCGCGGCTGCCGCCATCCACCGCTTCTTCCAGGAGCAGGGTTTTGTCTACGTCAACACCCCCATCATCACCACGAGTGACTGCGAGGGCGCCGGCGAGATGTTCCGCGTGACCACACTCGACCCCAAAAATCCGCCCCTCACCGAGTCCGGCGAGGTCGACTGGAGCCAGGACTTCTTTGGCAAGCATGCGAGCCTCACCGTGTCCGGCCAGCTCAATGCCGAGAACTTTGCCATGGCCTTTGGCGACGTGTACACCTTTGGCCCCACTTTCCGTGCCGAGAACTCCAACACCACGCGCCACGCCGCCGAGTTTTGGATGATCGAACCTGAGATGGCCTTTGCCGACCTTAACGACTACATGGATAACGCCGAGGCCATGCTCAAGTATGTCCTCAAGGACGTCATGGCAACCTGCCCCGACGAGCTCAATATGCTCAACAAGTTTGTGGACAAGGGTCTGCTCGAGCGCCTGGACCATGTCGCCAACTCCGACTTTGCCCGCGTTACCTACACCGAGGCCGTCGAGATCCTGGAGCAGGCAGTCGCTGCTGGCCACCAGTTTGATTACCCCGTCAGCTGGGGCATCGACTTGCAGACCGAGCACGAGCGCTTCCTGACCGAGGAGCACTTTAAGCGCCCGACCTTCGTGACCGACTACCCGGCCGAGATCAAGGCGTTCTACATGCGCATGAACGAGGACGGCAAGACCGTCGCCGCCGCCGACTGCCTGGTTCCCGGTATCGGCGAGATTATCGGCGGCTCCCAGCGCGAGGAGCGCCTGGATCTGCTCGAGGCCCGCATCAAGGACCTGGGCATGAATCCCGAGCAGTACAAGTACTACCTTGACCTGCGCCGCTACGGTTCCTGCAAGCACGCCGGCTACGGTCTGGGCTTCGAGCGCTTGGTCATGTATCTGACCGGCGTGGGCAACATCCGCGACGTCCTGCCGCACCCGCGCACCGTGGGCAACGCCGACTTCTAATCGTCGGACGCTAGCTCGCGTCGCCACACGCCAACGCTCATCGCATAAGCGTCTCTCGACATCGGTCGAGAGACGCTTTTTTTCAACAGCATCCGTCAAGCTTTTGGCAAGTTTTTGGTCAGTTGAGCAGGGCTGTTGAAAACTCGACCCACCGTTTGCCGACGACTACCGACCGCCCAGAGCGCCCTGCGCCCCTGGGAAAGCCCCACGTCCTAGGCTCCATACCGTCGTCACCCAAAACGGAAAGGACGTGGGCACGATGACCGAAGCCGCTGTTGAAACCTACGACACCACGACGAGGGGCGCCGCCTCGATGGCAGCCTATCGCGCCGTTCGCATCCTGCAACTATTAAGCGAAAACACCGGCGAGGACAAGGCCATGCTTTCCGATGAGTTGATCCGGCGCCTCGCCCATCCCGACGACCCCGCCCGCATGCCCATCTCGGCGGCGCGGCGCAGCATCTACACCGCCATCTCCGCGCTTCGCCATGCCGGATATGAGATTGAATACAAGCGCGGCGTGGGGTATCGGCTCTTGACCCGTCCACTCACCGACGAGGAGATCATCCGGCTCCACGGTATGGTCATGCGCAACCGCTCCACGCCTATCGCCATCCGCAAGAGCATGGCGCAGCACTTAGTTGCCATGGCGAGTGCCGACGTTCGCGGCTATCTCGATACACCCGAACCTGCTCCAAGCGCAGGCAGCAAGGCTACCAAGGCAACACGCACGCCCATCAAGCGCATCGACACGTGCGAGCTCGTCGAGCAGGCCATCGACCACGGAACCACGGTGAGTTTTGATATTTCGAGCGTCACGACGCGTGGCGAAACCGAAGCAGCACGGATGACACTCCGTCCCTTTGCCATCAGGCAGCGCGATGGCATCTCGTATCTGCTGGGAACGGTCTACGACGCCCGAGGCGCCGATGACACGTTGCGTACCGTAGAGATTGGCCGAATGAGAAACGTCACCACACGTCTCCTCGACGGCAAGAAGCTCTTCGCCGCCCTAGACGAGGACGACGCCTCCTCCGCCGCATAAGACCCTCCGCCGCCCATTCGACTACCCGTACCGCCCATCCGATTCTGTATTAAAAAACCCGCCAGGCTGTTGTAAAAATGGACATCAGCGCTACTATAGTTCCACTTGCACTTTGTCCCAGTGCAGTGTTTCCAGCCATTTTTATACTGGGGGTAATGATATGAAGGACATCACCATCAGCCGCAGGAGCCTTCTGGTCTCCGCCGGCCTGCTCGCGCTCGCCCCGCTCGCCGGATGCGGCGGCAACTCTGGCTCCGGCTCTGCTGCCGCCGGTTCCGACTACACCATCGGCGTTCTGCAGCTCACCGAGCACTCCGCACTCGATGCCGCCAACGACGGCTTTGTCAAGGCCATCAAGGAGAGCGGCCTTAAGGTCAAGATCGACCAGAAGAACGCCCAGAACGACCAGTCCACGTGTAAGTCCATTGCCGACAAGTTTGTGGGCGACAACGTCAACCTGATTTATGCCATCGCCACGCCCGCCGCGCAGGCTGCCGCCGGCGCCACGGCCGATATCCCCATCGTGGGCTGCGCCATCACCGACTACGCCGCCTCCGGCCTGGTCCAGGACAACGACAAGCCCGGCACCAACGTCACGGGCGCTTCCGACCTCACCCCGGTCGCCGAGCAGCTCGAGATGATGCAGAAGGTCCTGCCCGACGTTAAAAAGGTCGGCCTGCTCTACTGCACCGCCGAGTCCAACTCCGACGTCCAGATCAAGGCCGCCAAGAAGGAGCTCGACAAGCTGGGCCTCGAGTACACTGACTTCACCGTCTCGAGCTCCAACGAGATTCAGTCCGTCGTCGAGTCTGCCGTGGGCAAGGTCGACGCGCTGTACTCCCCCACCGACAACACCATCGCCGCGGGTGCCTCGCAGGTCGGCCAGATCTGCAAGGAAAACAAGCTTCCCTTCGTGACTGGCGAGGAGGGTATGTGCATGGCCGGCGGCCTGTTTACCCTCTCCATCAACTATGAGGACCTGGGCTACGCCGCGGGCGAGATGGCCGTTAAGATCCTGAAGGGCGAGGCCAAGCCCGAGGATATGCCGATCAAGCACCTCTCGAGCAAGGACCTGGTCGTCGTCAAGAACGACGAAATGGCCGAGGCCCTGGGCATCGACCTTTCCGCCCTGGACGCGTAATGCCATACGCGGCATGCGTCTAGAGCCCGTGCTCGCGCTTTAGCCGCGTTATTCAATATCTGAGCCACAGGGGCGGGCGCTGTAGACCGGCGTCCGCCCTGCTTGTTTCAGGTAAAACAAAACGTCTGTCCGTAACTCTTCTATGCATTGTTACCGCTATTATGGTGAATCACGTGTCCACCCTATCCTAGGAGGTATGAAGCATGCTCATTGCATTGCAGGGCGCCGTTTCGCAGGGCGTCCTCTGGGGCATTATGGTGCTTGGCGTGTTTATCACGTTCCGCCTGCTCGACATTCCCGATATGACCTGCGACGGCAGCTTTGCCCTCGGCGGCTGCGTCTGCGCTGTGCTCATCGTCAATAACAACGTCGACCCGCTGTTCGCCGTGCTGGCCGGTATGTGCGCCGGCGCCATCGCGGGCGCCGTCACGGGCATTTTGACCACCGTCTTTGAGATTCCTGCGATCCTCGCCGGAATCCTCACCCAGATCAGCCTGTGGTCCATCAACCTGCGCATCATGGGCAAGTCCAATACGCCCATTCTTGCCAAAGGCACCGTGTTCTCGGCCGTCAGCAATATGACCGGTCTGCCGCAGTCCACCGTTGCCATCATCTTGGGCATCCTGCTCGCCGTGGCTATCGTTGCCATCCTGTATTGGTTCTTTGGCACCGAGATCGGCTCGGCGCTGCGAGCCACCGGCAACAACGAGTACATGATCCGCGCTCTGGGCGTCAACACCAACTCCACCAAGATGATCGCCCTCGTGCTCTCCAACGCCCTCATCGGCCTTTCGGGCGCGCTCATCTGCCAGAGCCAAAAGTATGCCGACATTGGTATGGGCACCGGTGCCATCGTTATCGGTCTTGCCGCCATTGTTATCGGCGAGGTGCTCGGCCGTCTGCTTCCCGGCGGCCTCACGCAGTTTAGCGTCCGTCTTGCCTCCGCCGTCTTTGGCTCCGTGGTGTACTTCCTTATCCGCGCCATCGTGCTGCAGTTGGGCATGGACGCCAACGACATGAAGCTGCTCTCCGCCGTGATCGTCGCCGTGGCCCTGTGCGTGCCCGTGGTTTGGGAGCGCTATAAGCTCCGCAGCTCCTACACGAAGGGGGATGAGGCAGATGCTTAAGCTCTCGCACGTCAAGAAGACCTTTAACAAGGGCACCGTCACCGAGAAGCGCGCGCTCACCGGCGTCGACCTCACCCTGAATGACGGCGACTTTGTAACCGTGATCGGCGGCAATGGCGCCGGCAAGTCCACGCTGCTCAACATGATCGCCGGCGTGTACCCGCTCGATTCGGGCGTTATTGAGCTCGACGGCACCGATATCTCGCGCCTGAGCGAGTCGCAGCGCGCCAAGTACCTGGGCCGCGTGTTTCAGGACCCCATGCGCGGTACCGCTGCCGACATGCAGATCGCCGAGAACCTGGCCCTCGCCAAGCGTCGCGGCCAGCGTCGCGGCCTTTCGTGGGGCGTTACCAAGGCCGAGAAGGACGAGTACGTTGAGCTGCTCAAGCGCCTGGACCTTGGTCTGGACACACGCCTCAACGCCAAGGTCGGCCTGCTCTCGGGCGGCCAGCGCCAGGCACTCACCCTGCTGATGGCCACGCTCACCAGGCCGCGCCTGCTGCTGCTCGACGAGCACACTGCGGCCCTCGACCCCAAGACGGCCTCTAAGGTGCTCAACCTGACCGAGGAGATCGTCGACGAGAACCACCTGACCACGCTCATGGTCACGCACAACATGAACGACGCCATCCGTCTGGGCAACCGTCTGATCATGATGCACGAGGGCCATGTGATCTACGACGTGGCGGGCGATGAGAAGAAGTCGCTCACCGTGGCCGACCTGCTGCAGAAATTCGAGGAGGTCTCGGGCGGCGAGCTCGCCAACGACCGCATGCTGCTAAGCTAAACCTACCAAAAAGGGACAGGTTTATTTTGGCAGGTTTTATCTGCGCAAACGTCAAAACCGCCGCTAAGGGACAAGCGCCCTTGCGGCGGTTTTCGCATATTATGTCGATAATCCGATATTCAACCAGACATTCTGGCTAAGGACTAAGGAAACTGCCATGAAAAGACCTCTTCCCCGTCTTGCTTGACCGCCGCACTCCTTACCGGCGTGCTCGCCGGCGCCCCAGCTTACGCCACCGCGACCGCCCCATCTCAAGTTATCGGCCCGTCCGATGTGATCGGACGGGCTTTTTGGTGGGTATCATGGTTGAATGATCATTAGGAGGTTTTCCCTACATGGAATTGTTTGAGCCGATTCTTCATTTCTTTGAGCAATGGTGGGTCCACAACATCATCTGGGCCGGCATCTTGGCAATAGGCACGGCAATCGCCACCAAAGTCGTTTCCAAGACGCTGCGCCACCTACTCAACCGCGACGATAACCCGCTTCCAGCATCGAGCATCTTCATCAACATCGCTCGCGCCGTCATCTGGATGATCGGCGGCAGCTTTATCCTCGACAACTGCTTTGGCATTAACGCAAACGCGCTCGTCGCCGCTCTTGGCGTCGGCGGCATCGCCATCTCCCTGGGCTTTCAGGACACGCTCTCAAACCTTATCGGCGGCATGCAGGTGACCTTTATGGGCATCATCAAGCCTGGCGACAACATCGAGGTCGGTGGTGTATCAGGCGTGGTCCAGGACATCACCTGGCGCCACACGACCATCGAAGATGCCTGCGGGCAGACTATCATCGTCCCCAACTCCAACATCTCCAAGAACACGCTCGTGCATTTGATGCCCTTTGGGCGCGTAGCCGTCCCCGTCGCGGTGAAAGACCCCTCAAAATGGGCTTCGCTCGACGCACTGGCAGACGAGCTGACCAGCGCCACTAAAACGGCCGTCTCGCCCATCTCGGGTTTTGACAAGGAGCCGTATGTGCTCTTTAGCGAGATCGGCGACTTTGGCATTAAGGGCAAGATCATCTTTATCGTCAGCGACGACAGCACTACTTTCACGGCAGCCGACGCCTGCATCCGCGCCATCGCCCCCATCATCGCCTAAACCACCACAAAGGGGACGGGCACCTTTGTGGTGGTTTCGCATCGTGGTACCATGGTTCATATCGTTGTTTAAACGACTAAGGGAGTAGACACCATGGAAGAGGCCTATCGTCAAGCACGCAAGCGCGGCGAGCAAGGACGTCGACGCGCCATTAGTCAAAGCGAGCATCCGTACCTCACGGACCTCGATAGCTTGGTCGCCCAGCTCCCCTTAGGTCAGCGAGAGAGCGTCGGCCTAAGGGACATTCCGCTCGAAATGGTCGTCGGTACGGTTACTAAAGGCCGTCAGTCCGCCTTTTCATGCAACTTTATGCCCTTGCTGCCGTTTAGCACCGAGTTCGCCCGCAAGTGGTCCAACCTCTACGACATCCAGGTGACCGAGGGCTATCGCGATCCCGTCATCGTCACCGAGTTCATGCATCGGTTTTACGTCCAAGAGGGCAACAAGCGCGTCAGTGTCCTCAAATTCCTGGACGCCCCGACGGTTTCGGCCAAGGTCACCCGTCTCTACCCCGGCACATGGGATTCCGTCGAAAGCCGCCTGTACGGTGAGTTCTGCGCGTTTTGGCGCGTCTGCCCCCTATACGAGATCGAGTTCTCACGCGAGGGAAGCTACGAGACGCTCGCCAAGATGCTCGGTCAGGACCTTATCGAAAAATGGCCGCAGAAAAAGGTCGACTACCTGCGCCACACCTTCTTACTCTTTAAGCGCGCCTACCTTCGCGCGGGCGGCGACCACCTGGACATTACGCCCGCCGACGCCATGCTCGTCTACCTCAATGTGTACAACCAGGACCGCCTGCTGGATACACCGACGGATATCGTCGTAAACCGCCTGTGCAAGATCTGGCGCGAGCTGGTCATTGCCGGCAAAAATAACGAGGACAAGGTAGATCTTGTCGAAGCACCGAGCGTCGATGAGGAGGAGTCGCCCGCCAAGTCCACCTCCGGCGTGCTCAGCTTCTTTATGGGCAAGACCGTCTATTCGGCGGCCAACCCCCTGCGCATCGCCTTTATCCATGAGTTCCCCTGTGCGACGTCGAGCTGGGACAGCCTGCACGACCAAGGGCGTCAGTATCTCGATGAGCACTTTGGCGGTATCGTGCGCACCGAGGCGTTCGAGGACTGCCATGATCCGGACGCGTTCTACGCCGCCGTGGAAACGGCTGTCAAACATGGAGCAAACGTCATCTTCTCGACCTCGCACCGCCTGATGGAATACACGCTCAGGGCTGCCGTTGAGTATCCCCGGGTTCGGTTCCTCAACTGCTCTATCGGTCTTCCCCATCAAAGCGTCCGTTCGTACTTTGGCAAGATGTACGAGGCCAAGTTCCTCCTGGGCGCCCTTGCCGCCAGCATGGCGGACAACCACCGCATCGGTTACCACGCGTCGGTCTTTGCCTCGGGCGCACTCAGCGAAATCAATGCCTTTGCGATTGGCGCCTCGCTGCTCGACCCCCGTGCGCAAATTATCCTGACCTGGGGCGATGTGCCTGCCGGTGGCCTTGCCGAGGCCATGTGCCGCGAAGGCGTGAGCGTCATGACCGGCGCCGACATGTCAAAGTCGCTCGAAGATCCCACGGCCTACGGACTTCACCGCCTGATCGATGGCAAGGTTGCCGGCATTGCCATGCCGGTGTGGAACTGGGGCCGATATTACGAGCTTATCGTGCGAAGTCTGCTGCATGGCACCTGGGACGAGACCAGTGACGACAGCCGGGTCCGCGCCGTCAACTACTGGTATGGCATGAGCTCGGGCGTTATCGATATTCGCTACGCTCCGGGCCTGCCCTATCAGACGCGCAAGCTTGTTCAGCTACTCCGCAATGGCATCGTCGAGGGCTCCATCAATCCATTTGGCGGCGAGCTCCATAGCCAAGACGGCGTGGTGCAGATCGAGGGCTTTCCCCCACTGCCGAGCACTCAAATCGTCGAGATGGACTGGTTGGCCGACAACGTGGTGGGCACCATTCCGCAGCCCAACGATGAGCCGAAGGTCCACGCCCTATGAAAATCCTTGCCATAGCCGATACCGAAGAACGATGCCTATGGGAGTGCTTTCGCAAGGAACGCATTGAGGGTGTCGACCTGATTTTGTCCGCTGGCGATCTGGACCCGGATTATCTTGAGTTTTTGGTCACCGTCATCAACAAACCGCTCATCTACGTTCGCGGCAATCACGATGACCGCTACGCGCGTCATGCACCAGGCGGCTGTATCTGTATCGAAGACTCCGTTTACGTGTATCGCGGCGTCCGCATTGCGGGGCTTGGCGGCTCCATGCGCTACCGAGATGGCGCCAACATGTACACCGAGCGCGAGATGGCCAAGCGCGTGCGCAAGCTGTCACGCAAAGTGAGGATGGTCGGCGGCTGCGACATCCTGCTGACCCATGCGCCCGCCGCCGGCATGGGCGATCTGGACGATCTGCCACATCGAGGATTTGAATGCTTTAACACAGCGCTCGAATCCTGGAATCCCGACTACATGGTGCACGGGCATGTACACCAAAGCTACGGCTACGATTTTCAGCGCGAGCGGCAGCATGTGTGTGGAACGACGATCATCAACGCCTGCGGCTATACGCAGTTTGAGCTCGATCAGACGCGCTACCCCATCCGTGGCTGGCAGGCAGCCTGGCTCAATTCGCAAACCATGCGCCGCGAGCTCAAACGCCACGATGCCATCGAGTCCTCAACAGCCAGAACACCCTGGTAACCACCACAAAGGGGACACCGTCCCCTTTGTGGTGCTTTTGACGCGATAGCAAGAAACCCGGTCCTGCACAAGGCAGAACCGGGTTTCTTTAGCAATGCTTGCTTTGATCAGGCAGTAACTAGCAGTTACTCAGCCAGGAAGTCACGCTGGACAGCGGGATCGACCTTGACGCCAGGGCCCATGGTGGAAGACACGGAGATGGACTTGACGTACTTGCCCTTAGCAGAAGAGGGCTTGACGCGCAGGATCTCGGTGTACAGGGCAGCGTAGTTCTCAACGAGCTGCTGCTCAGAGAAGGACTTCTTGCCCAGGGGCACGTGGCAGATGCCGTAGCGGTCGGCGCGGTACTCAACGCGGCCAGCCTTGAGCTCGGAGACCATCTTGGCAACGTCCATGGTCACGGTGCCGAGCTTGGGGTTCGGCATGAGGCCACGGGGACCAAGGATCTTACCGATGCGGCCAACCTTGGCCATCATGTTCGGCGTAGCGATAGCGGCGTCGAAGTTGATCTCGCCCTTCTGAATCTGGGCGACGAGCTCGTCGGAACCGATGATGTCGGCGCCGGCAGCCTCGGCCTCGCGGGCCTTCTCGCCCTCGGCGAAGACGGCAACACGAACGGTCTTGCCGGTGCCGTGGGGCAGGGAGATGGAACCACGGATGTTCTGGTCAGCCTTACGAGTATCGATGCCCAAACGGAAGTGGGCCTCGACGGTCTCGTCGAACTTGGCGGTGTCGAGCTCCTTGAGGAGCTTGGCAGCCTGAAGGGGGGTGTAGAGCGTCGCGCGGTCGATCTTCTCGGCAGCAGCGTTATAGCTCTTACCATGCTTAGCCATGTGTATTACCTCCTGTGGTTAAACGGGCGTGAGCCCTCCCACATCGTATCGTGTGCCCTATTGCACACATTTAACGGCCGCCCCGGTCGGAGCACCCGTCGTTACCATAAGAAATCGCTACTCAGCGATGGTGACGCCCATGGAACGGGCGGTACCGGCGATGATCTTCTTGGCGGCGTCAATGTCGTTTGCATTGAGGTCCGGCATCTTGATCTCGGCGATCTTGGTGAGCTGCTCCTGGGAGAGCTGACCAACCTTGTCGGCCTGGGGCTTAGCGGAACCAGACTTGAGGTTCAGCTCCTTCTTGATGAGGTGAGCCGCCGGCGGGGTCTTGGTGATGAAGGAGAAGGACTTATCCTCGTAGACAGTGATCTCAACGGGGATGATGTCGCCCTTCTTGTCCTGCGTCTCGGCGTTAAAGGCCTGGCAGAACTGCATGATGTTCACGCCAGCAGCGCCCAGGGCGGGGCCGACGGGAGGAGCGGGGTTTGCTGCACCAGCAGGAATCTGGAGCTTAATGACGTTGGCAACCTTCTTCTCAGCCATGGTCATTCCTTTCGAATCACGAGTGTGAAGTACTTGCTATATCGTAAGCACGCACGTGTTAGAAGCACTCCTGAGATGAGCAGTCACAGAAGAAGCACGCTCGCGCGAACGGACGAAAACTTAAGCGATGACAGCGACCTGGTTAAAGTCGAGCTCGACCGGCGTCTCGCGGCCAAAGATCATCAGCGTGACCTTGAGCTTGCCAGCCTCGGTGTTAACCTCGGAGACCTTGCCATCAAAGTCGGTAAGCGGGCCATCGGTGACGCGGACGGACGTGCCGACCTGAATATCAACCGAGGTGCGCTTGGGCGAATCGCCCTTACCGGGACGACGAGTCATCTTGTTGTACTCGTCGCGGGAAAGCGGAGCGGGCTTGCCGTTGCCGCCTAGGAAACCGGTGACGCCGGGCGTGTTGCGAACACACGTCCAAGCATCGTCATCCATCTCCATGCGGACCAGGACATAACCCGGGAAAATCTTGGAATCCTTGGTCTCGCGCTTGCCACCCTCTTTAATCTCGGTGACGCGCTCCATAGGAATCTCGATATCAAAGATACGGTCCTGCATGCCCATGGTCTCGATACGATGCTCGAGATCGGACTTTACGCGGTTCTCGTATCCGGAGTAAGTGTGAACGACGTACCAACGCTTAGACATGGTTTAGCCCCTCAATCCAGAGAACAGAGCAAGAGCCTCGCCAAAGCCAGCATCGAGCAGAGCGATGACGACGCCGACGACGACCAGAGAAGCGCAAACGACGACCGAGTAGTTCACGAGCTCCTTCTTATCGGGCCACGTGACACGCTTCATCTCGGACTTGACCGAAGCGAAATACTTCTTGGTGCGGGCGAAGAAACCAGGCTTCTCGTTCTTCTTGGACTTCGCAGCCTTCTCGTTCTTCTTGGCAACGGCCTTCTTGGCCTCAACCTTGGAGTTGGCGGCAGCTTTGTTGGCAGGTGCCGGCTGCTGAGCCTTCTTCTTGTTCTTCTTGTTGGCCATTTGGGTTACCTCCGCGCAATGCGCTTATACATGAGTAAACCGTAAGCCCCCAAGTGGGAGCTTACGGAATAATGACTGGCACGCCAGGAAGGACTCGAACCCTCAACACTCGGTTTTGGAGACCGATGCTCTACCAATTGAACTACTGGCGTATGTGACTAGAGACTAGCGAGTCTCTTTGTGCAGCGTGTGGTGACGGCACCAGGGGCAATACTTCTTGATCTCCATACGATCAGGCATGGTCGACTTGTTCTTGGTGGTCGTATAGTTGCGGCGCTTGCACTCAGTGCACGCAAGAGTAACTAGAGTACGCATGTATCCTGAACCTTTCATTTCCGCCCCGTACGGGCACGAGTTGTTACTTTATCAGCTCCACGTAAGTGCTGTCAATGAAAACCTCGAGTCAATTGGTTCTCGGTGGATCCATTCATATTTGGAACACATCAATGAAGCCATCGAGATCTAATCGACGGTGCATCCAGGACCATTATCGATCCTCTCGAAACCAGCAACGGCTCAATATCCATTGCAGAAAAGAACCCGGCACCCATATAAGTGCCGGGTTCTCTAAGTCAGCTATATCAAAGAGCTAATTTACTCAATGATCGTGGAGACGATGCCCGAACCGACGGTGTGGCCACCCTCGCGGATAGCGAAGCGCAGGCCCTCCTCCATGGCGATCGGGTGGATGAGGTCGCCCTCGATGGTGATGTGGTCACCAGGCATAGCCATCTCGGTGCCCTCGGGGAGCTTGACCGTACCGGTAACGTCGGTGGTACGGAAGTAGAACTGAGGACGATAACCATCGAAGAACGGGGTGTGACGGCCGCCCTCCTCCTTGGTCAGAACGTAGATCTCGCCGGTGAACTTGGTGTGCGGGGTAACCGAACCGGGCTTGCAGAGAACCTGGCCGCGCTCGATGTCCTCGCGCTTGATGCCGCGGAGCAGCAGACCGACGTTGTCGCCAGCCTCGCAGAAGTCCATGGACTTACGGAACATCTCGATACCGGTAACGACGGTGTTCTGGGTATCCTTGATGCCGACGATCTCGACGGGCTCGTTGAGCTTGAGCTCACCGCGCTCGACACGGCCGGTAGCAACGGTACCACGGCCGGAGATGGTCATAACGTCCTCAACGGCCATCAGGAACGGGAGGTCGTTGTTACGAGCAGGCGTCGGGATGTACTCGTCGACGGCCTTCATGAGCTCGCGAATGGCGTCCATCCACTTGGCGTCGCCCTCGAGAGCGCCCAGAGCGGAACCACGGATGACGGGGATGTCGTCGCCGGGGAAATCGTACTCGGAGAGGAGCTCACGGGTCTCCATCTCGACGAGGTCGATGAGCTCGTCATCGTCGACCATGTCGCACTTGTTCAGGAAGACGACGATGTAGGGAACGCCGACCTGACGGGCGAGCAGGATGTGCTCGCGGGTCTGAGCCATGGGGCCGTCGGTAGCGGCGATGACCAGGATAGCGCCGTCCATCTGAGCAGCACCGGAGATCATGTTCTTGACGTAGTCAGCGTGGCCCGGGCAGTCAACGTGAGCGTAGTGACGGGCAGCGGTCTCGTACTCGACGTGGGAGACGGAGATCGTAATGCCGCGCTCGCGCTCCTCGGGAGCCTTGTCGATGTTCTCGAACGCAGTGAAGTCAGCCTTGCAGCCCTCGGTCTCGGAGAGAACCTTGGTGATGGCGGCGGTCAGCGTGGTCTTGCCGTGGTCGACGTGACCAATGGTGCCGATGTTAACATGCGGCTTAGTGCGCTCAAACTTCTCTTTGGCCATAAAGCCCTCCTCTTAACAGGTCGTCCCCGGACGGGACTTTGCCTTTATACCATAGTGGCCTCTCAACATACTATTGAGAAGCCACCGTGTTACCTATGGTAGCGGTGACTGGATTCGAACCAGTGACGCCACGGGTATGAACCGTGTGCTCTAACCAACTGAGCTACACCGCCGGATGGAGCCTGCAACCAGACTTGAACTGGTGACCTCTTCGTTACCAACGAAGTGCTCTACCGACTGAGCTATACAGGCACTTGACGGGTGGGAGCTATAGGATTCGAACCTATGTAGGCAGAGCCAACGGGTTTACAGCCCGTCCCCATTAACCACTCGGGCAAACTCCCAATCGTTCAAGTATCCGCAGGTTCTTTGGTCTTTTGGACCGCCGCCCCCGCGAACGAAAAAGATAATACGATGCAACCTTGGGGGCTGTCAACGAAAACCTCTAGATACACGGTTCCGGGCGTATCTATATACCTTTGACCTGCTGTTTTGTTGAGTTGGGATATGAGGGACGGTGGTTTTGGATACTGAGGTGACGTTTCCCAAGGTAACACTTTGCTGTAGTGGAGTACACCTTTAGTATCGAACTTCGATAACAGCCTATTTGCACCTATATATAGGTCGAGATCGGGGCTTCCCAGACAGAAGATTGCTCTTCCCAGCAAAATCGAGCGTGGATAATCCACGCTCGATCAGGAGGACTGGGACCGGTCCGCCCTTTGTCTCGATCTCTAACATTTAGAGAATATTTTCTCCCCTATCTGTTACAGATCGAGATATTACGCATCTCCCTCAGCTTACGTCTCATTCTGTAACAACTAGAACGGTTTTCAGCCTCTTCGTGTTACAGATCGAGACAAACCTGAAGCTTGTTTGGCGCCACACCCGCTGACTTATAGACATAAATAGAAACGGGCCCTGTCCCACAAGGGAACAGAGCCCGAAACTCTCATGGAGCCAGTGACAGGAATCGAACCTGCAACCCACTGATTACATCGCATTCCATTCTGGTTAATAGCGTCCATCTGCGACTATAGCGACCGTATCCTCGCCTTTTTCTTTCGTTTTCTGCTTATAGTCTCACTTGAGACGTCTCCGAAACAGTCAAATTGCACACTCATTGCACACGCGATTGCACACGGAGGGACAATGGAAGAGAAATATACCACCTCGTCTATTTATAAGTTTAAGGACGATCGCTGGCGCGCACAGTTCCCCTATTTGGAGAACGGCATCTGGCATAAGAAGACTCAGCTCTTGGAACATCGAGGGCGCGATAAAGGCAGAAGCCATAAGCATCGCGATGCCGCCATGCTCGAGGCCGAATCCATCCGCGCATCTCTCAATGAGAAGGCCACCGCAGAAGCAGCTGAACCCAAGGGGCTTGGTATCACCGTTTCAAAGCTCGTGACATGCTATATCGATATCGAGTGCGCGGACGTCGCGCGCTCCACGGCGACCGGATACCACGGCATGCTCCGCCGGAATATCGAACCGTATCTCGGTGATGTCCCATTGGAAGACCTTACGGAAGAGGATGTTCAGGAATGGATAACAGCGATCGCCTCAACCCACGCACGGTCCACCGCCTGCAACTCCCTACGGTTGTTACGAGGCTCGCTCAAATATGGAATGCGAAAGAAATGGATTGACGAAAACGTGGCCTCTTGGGCAAAAGTCCCCAAAAACGAAGACGTGAACTACGGTCTACCGAATTCGCTTACAACCAAAGAGCGAACCAGGGTCTTGAACACTCTGAACGCCTCCATAGATATCCCAGCGATGCTTGCAGCCAAGATAGCGCTCTACACGGGATTGCGGCGCGGCGAGCTCTGCGCCCTGAAATGGAAAAACGTGAACTTTAAATCCGCAACGATCCGAGTCGAGGCCGCGATTGGGCACACAGATAACGAGTTCTATATCAAGGGCCCCAAGAGCATTAGCAGCCGGCGCGCTATCCCCAACTGCCCGAAAGACCTTATGAAAGACCTTGCGAAGCGCGAGGCCGACATGAAGTCCGAATGCGCGAATCTGGGCGTTGAGTTCAGCGACGAACTGTTTGTCCTCGGCTTTCCGGACGGTTCCTTCTTGAAACCGCCCAGGATCAACGACGCTTGGCGGGCCTTGGCAAAAGCCTTGAAGCTCCATGGCGTCTTGAACAAGAACACCGTCACCTTCCACGACCTCAGGCACAGCTTCGCAACGTACGCCGTCTCCAACGGAATCGATCCGAGAACCCTCGCAAGCCTCATGGGGCACTCGAAGGCGTCAATGACACTCGACAGATACGCCAGCGCCGATCCAAAAGCCACCGCATCGGCCATGAGAACTCTTGGACGCTTATATAAAGAGTAACTTGCTTCATAACAAGGAGGGAAACAGCCGTGACTCGGAGGCCCGGCTTTAACCGGGCCTCTTCTTGTTATCTCGGCTTTTCAACGCCTTTTTGGTCCATAGTGTCCGCCATGCCCGTACTTTGACGAATGCCGGTAGCGTCGTGTCAGACTGCGAAATGAAAGAACACGGCAAATTCCAGAAAGGAGGCCAAAATGAAAGTCAAAGAAAAGCGTATCGGGGTCGACGACTTCCGCAGTATGCCGGATATCGTCGATCCGCTGCCGGTCGCGCACCTGCTCGGTATCAGCGACCGCTCCGTCTACCGTCTCTGCCAGAACGGGACATTCAAAGCCGTGAAATGCGGCAAGTTGTGGCGAATCAACCGCGACAGCGTGCTCAGCTATATCGGAGTCACTATCGACCGAACCGAATGCCCGTCAACCAACATCAATTAAAAACGACCATTACATGGGGTCCGAGAGGCCCCTCTTTATTATAAGGAGGCCCTATGGTCGGAACTAAAACAGTCAGCGTGAAGCTCGATTCCAAGCTCTATGCCGCCCTCAAGACTCGGGCCGAACTCAACAAGTCCAACGTCAGCGACGAGATCCGCTCGCTCCTGCGCTCGGCGCTCGCCGCAGAGGAGCTCGACCTCTACGGCAACGAGGTCGCGGGCTTCATCCGCGGCGTCGTCGACGCGCGCATGGACGTCGCCGCGCTCGACATCGAGCGCAAGCTCGACGCCACCGAGGACCGCATCGCCGCGGTCCTCTCGCGCCCCATGACCGCCGCCATCATGGCCGGCCTCATGTCGGCCGACGTCCTCAAGGCCTCCTACGCCTCGCTCGACGACGTCCCCGTCGCGGACATCTGGAAGAACTACCTCGCGCAGGCCGGCGAGCTCAGCCGCGCCGGACTCGGCCGCATCGACGAGGTGAAGCTCCACGCGCGCGAGCGCGCCGATGGCTAGCCCGCCCGTCATCGTCAACCACTCCGTCGTCCGCGCGGCGGCGTCCGCGAGGGCGACCGCCGCGGGCCTGGCGGCATACGCCGGCACCCGCCGCGGCGTCGTCATCGAGGTCAGCGAGGCCGACGGCAGGAGGCTCGGCGTGGACGGCCTGGCCGCCTACGCCGCGAACAGGACCGGCTCGACCGGCGGCCTCTGGGGCGCGGACGGCCCGGTCGCCGTGGCGGAGGCGAGGCGCGCCATCGCCCAAAACGGCGGCGCCGTGCTCACCACCGTCGTCACGGTCCCGAACGAAATGGCCCCAGGTGCCGGACTCGACCGCCTGGACGCCTGGCAGGCGCTGGTGCGCTCCGAGTGGCCGAGGCTCTTCTCCGAGATGACCGGTGTGCCCGAGAGCCGCGTGGAGTTCTACGCGGCGATGCACATCAACGACACGAGCCACCACGTCCACATCCTCACGGTCGACCGTGAGGGCGACTGGGACTCCCTGCTGCCCAAGGGGAAGATGGAGGCGGCGCGGCTCGAGATCTCCTCGAAGGCCATGGCACCGCTGCTGCGGGAGGCCTACATCGAGCGCGACCTCGCGAGGGAGGCGGCGCTGGACGCCGTCGCCCGCATCGACCGGAGCCGCCTTGACATCGAGTTGCCACGCGACGGCAGAATCGAGGCCGCGCACCTCAGGCGGTTCCACCCGGAGACCTCCGCCGCGCTGAGGGAGGCCCTCGACCGGGCGGCCTCCGACTCCCCCGCACTCGGCGGCGCACTGGACCGCCACAGGAAGGCCGTCGAGAGGTGCGCCGACCTCAAGTGCCTGACCGGGGAGGCGCGGGACGTCTATGTTCGCAGGGCCGCCGACGACTTCGGCCTCCGCTGCGAGAACGCCGCCCTGCGCGTCATGGCCCCCGACAGGGCCCCGAAGCGTGACATGCGGCCGGCGCGGCGCGGCGCGCCCGAAACCGGTCCCGCCACGGAGAGGCGGCGGGAGGCCGGCCTCGCCACCGAGGCCCGGGCCTGTATCCCGAAAAGACGCCTTGAGGCAATCGACCGAAAGGTCGTCCGCGGTCAGTCGATCGAACGCAACGACCTAAAGGGGTGCCCCACGGCGGAGAAAATCTTCCGGCAGGTGCCGTCGGCCGGCCCGGCCCTCGGACGCGCAGCCGCGATGACGGCCTTCATCGCAAGGGAGGCCACGCGGGACGCCGGCGGCCGCGACATGGGGGACGAGGCCGGAGAGAGGGCCCTGCGGCTCATCGCCTCGGCCCTGCGGATCCTGGCATCCGGCGGCACCGGGCCGTCGAGTGCCCCGACCGTGAAGATTGCGAACAGGATAGAAAGGACAATGAGAAGATGAAGCCCAAATCCTTCAATCGCGACATGAAAAGGGAGCTCGCCGACACGCTGGCTGCCCACGGCATAATCGCCGGCGTCGCCGCCATCGCGACCGTCAGCGCGTGGGATTATGCGAGCTGGTGGATGACATCGCTCGCCTCCGACCTCTCCACCCTGTTGCACTTGCAGGTTGGCGACCCGGGGGCCGAGCCCGACACCGTCCTCCGCAACCCGTTGGATACGCTCGCCGACACGTTGGCAACCGGGAAAGTGGGCGGGCTGCTGGCCGCGGTCGCAACCGTCGCAGCCACCATCATGGTCCTCGGCCTCGTCTCGTGGGCACGTTCGTGGCTGAGGCTCCACGACGGGACGTTCGCCGGCGATCGCGCGCCCACGCGCACGCACGGGGACGCCTGGCTCGAATCGCGCCCGTCCAGGGTCGCAAGGCGGTGCCCTCCCTGGGACGGGAAGGCCGCCGCGGAGGGGCTCGTGGCGGCCGGCTGCATCGGCGGCGAGATCGCGATGGTCCCCGCCGTCCACTGCCTCATAAGGGCGGGCAGCGGCGCGGGCAAGACGAGGAGGTCTCTAGCGATCAGCGTGGCCGCCGCGATCGACCGCAACGCCCACGGAATCCCGACGTCCGTCATCGTCCACGACCCGAAGTCCGAGATCCGCGCATGGACCGAGCCGCTCGCCAGGAGGGCCGGGATGGAGGTCGTCGCCATCCGGCTCGACAAGCCCGTCAGGTCGGCGAGGTTCAATCCCCTCGACCGCGCCATCTCGGCACTCGGCGCCGAGGGCGTCGCCGGCGCCGTGGCGGAGCTCCGCGAGCTGTCGTCCGCCATCGTGCCCGACGCCTTCTCCTCGGGCCAGAGGTTCTTCACGGACGCCAGCCGCAACCTGCTGACCGGCCTCTGCCCGCTCGCGATTACGGACGGGCGGATCCCCGACGGCGCGCGGAACCTCTCGACCGTGCTCGCGCTCCTGGAACCCCGCGACGGGAAGAGCGCCGTGAAGTCGCTGGAGGAGCTCGCCGCGGACCTGCCGGCGGGAAACCCGGCGCGCCAGTTCCTCCTCGTCGCCTCGTCGAACGGCGGCGGAGGGGAGGCCCTCGTCTCCACCGCGCGCAACTACCTCATGTCCTTCTGCGACGACGACGTCAGCCGAATGCTCTGGGACGGCGAGGTCGACCTCGCATCGGTCGGGCGCAAGCCCACCATCCTCTACATCGCCAGCGCGACGGACCGAGGGGACCGCGGCGCGCTCGTCTCGTGCATCTTCTCCCAGGCGCTGTCGGCGCTGCGCGAGACCGCGCGCCTGTCCGGCGGCAAGCTGCCGGCCGAGACCCTGCTCGCCATCGACGAGGGGTCCGGGATCCCCAAGATCCCCCGCCTCCTCGGCGATCTCGCGGAGGTCCGCAGCATCGGGCTGCACGTCGTCTTCGTGCTCCAGAACACCCGCCTGCTCGAGGCCCGGTGCGGCTACTCCAGGGCGGAGTCGGACGCGCTGCTGGCGCTGCTCGGCACCCAGGTCGTCCTCTCGGTTGAGTCCGTCGGCGAGGCAGAGGAGATCAGCAAGCGCCTCGGCGACTACAGCGTGAGGACGACCGGGCAGAGCTCGACCAAGGGCACGCAGAGCTCCTCGTCCGGCAAGTCGTTCTCCGTGGCGCGCCGCCCGCTGATCACCCCATCGGAGCTCATGGCCTGGAGCGCGCGCGAGAACGGCGCGCTCGTGATCGACGCGGAGGGACCGATGGCGCTCGCCAGCCGCGACATCACCGAGACGTTCTTGGGGCCGCTGCTGGGCATGACGTCGCCGGAGGCCGAGGGCGCGCTGCTCGCGCGGGCGCTCGAGGGGGAGGTCCGCAACGACGCCCCGGCACCGGTCTGGCGTATCCCGGAGAAGCCGAAAAAGCCCAAGGGGTCGCCGTCCGGCGGCAGGAAGCGCAAGGTGTCCGCGGCGCCCGACGGGTTCTGACGCGTCATACGGCCCTGCCCGCGCAAACGGCCCTCCGTCATACGGCGCTCGGGGCGCGTATGACGGAGGGCCGCCGTCGCCTTTCCGGCTTGACCGGCAACGCTGCCAGCGGAAACGAACTCGGCCCGCCGAGTTGCGCCGCAAAATCCCGGGCGCCCGTAGTGCGCCCTTATCCTGCTCCCACCGTCCAAGGCACTTGGGCGGCGGGAGTTCCGCATCCCCGGGAATCAGAACCACCCTTAAAAAGGGTGGTTTGCTCTTAGGGTATAACCCACGGGCCCCGGGCTCGCGTCTAAAGGCGCGGGCCCGGACTTCGTCCAGGCCTAGTGCATCTTGACCCGTGGCGCGCCGG
>NZ_JBBNMZ010000017.1:0-34143 GCF_040098165.1 Collinsella sp. CLA-JM-H32 | reverse complement strand
ATTCTTGACGGCCTGAACAATCGTCAATATCGGTCGGAGGGGTGGCTTTGTAAAGCCGTTTGTCTCCACCCGCGTAGCGGGTGGTTCAAAGCTGGCCGCTGCGCGGCCAGCAGACTAAAGTCTTGAACGCAAAGGCGCGCCAGAGGATTCACCCCCGGCGCGCCTTATTTGTGATGTGACAAAGAGACTGTCCCTTTGTCACATTATGCGAACTGGCTCAGATAGAGGTCGGCGTAGGCACCCTCGGCAGCCAGCAGCTCCTTATGCGTGCCCTGCTCGATAATGTTGCCGTGATCCATGACCAAGATCAGGTCGGCATCGACGATCGTCGACAGACGGTGCGCGATCACAAAGCTCGTGCGCCCGCGCATGAGCGCATCCATGGCACGGCCGATGGCGAGCTCGGTGCGCGTGTCCACGCTCGACGTCGCCTCGTCCAGGATGAGGATCGCCGGGTTGTTGAGCAGCACGCGCGCGATGGTCAGCAGCTGACGTTGGCCCTGGCTGATGCTCTCGGCATCGTTAGCCACACGCGTGTCGTAGCCCTGCGGCATAGTGCGCACAAAGAAGTCGACCTGAGCGGCACGAGCAGCAGCCACGACCTCCTCGCGCGTCGCCTCGGGACAGCCATAGGCGATGTTCTCGGCAATGGTGCCATCGAACAGCCAGGCGTCCTGCAACACCATGCCAAACTGCTGGCGCAGCTCGCCGCGATCCATGCGGCTCGTGTCCACGCCGTCGAGGGTAATGCGGCCACCGTCGATCTCGTAGAAGCGCATGAGCAGATTGATGAGCGTGGTCTTACCCGCACCCGTGGTTCCCACCACCGCGATCTTCTGACCCGGCTCGGCGGTAAACGACACGTCGCGCATAAGCGGCTTGTCGGGCGAATATCCAAAGCGCACATGCTCAAAAGCGACACGGCCCTCCACCTTGCCTGGCAGCTTGGCGGCGTCCGCCGGCAACGGATCGGCTTCCATCTCGGGCTCGTCGAGCAGGTCGAACACGCGCTCGGCGCTCGCCAGCGCGCTCTGCAGCGAGTTAAAGGTAAACGACAGCTGCGTCATGGGCTCGGATGCCTCGTAGATAAACTGGAAGAACGCCTGGAACACGCCGACGGTCATGTGACCGGCAACCAGCATGCTGCAGCCCACCAGCGCAATCACGATCTGCGCCAAGCGGCCGATAAAGCGCACTGCGGGGCCGACGGCGTTAATCATAAAGTCGGCCTTGGTGCTTACGCGCGCCAGCTCCTTCGAAGCCTCGTGCACCTCGGCAGAGCTCTGGCGCTCGCGGTTAAACGCACGGATTACCAGACGGCCCGAGTAGCCTTCCTCGACCGTGCTCGTAATCTTGGACACCCACTCCTGGCGCTCGCCCGTCACATCGTGCGTGCGGCGCGAAACGACCTTCGTCACCAGCAGCGAAAGCGCCGTAAAGAACAAAAAGACAAGCGTGAGCGGCACACTAAACACGAACATCACGCTCACGGCGCCCACCACGGTACCGATCGACACCAGAAGCTGCAGCAAGCCGCGCTGCATGCTCTCGGACATCTTGTCCAAGTCGTTGGTCGCACGGCTGACGACCTCGCCGGGACGATGCGCGTCAAAGTAGGCAAGCGGCAGACGGTTGAGCTTTTGTGCGATGCGGTTGCGCAGGCGCAGGTTGAGGCGCTCGGCAACGCTCGACATCAAAAAGCTCTGAAGCGCGTAGAACGAGGCGGCGGCGGTCCAGATCATAAAGTAGATGAAGATGGTCCTGCCGCAGTTCTCCCAGGTAATGCTGAAGGTAGTGTTGTTGGCAAACGCCAGCTTCATGTGCCCCCACAGCTCATCGATCACGCGGGCGCTGTAAGCCGGCGCCGCGGTGTTAAAGATGACATAGAACACGATGCTCGCAAACACGATATAGAAGCGCCAATGGTCGCCGGCGGCCTCGCTCCACAGGCGGCGCACCGTCGCCCAGGTGTCGCGGGGCGTCTCGTCCTCGTCCTCGTCGTCAACGTCGCGCATGCGCTCCGCCTCGGCGCGGGCGCGCTCGTCCTCGGCGTGCTCGTTTTCCTCGTAGAGTGCCTGGCGGCGAGCCTCACGCTCCGCCGCCTTGGCGGCTTCGTCCAGGTCGGGCGTGGCGCCCGTCTCCTCAACTGTCTCTGCAACCGCGGCATCCTCGGCGATGGCCTGCTTCTTGAGCTCCTCGGTCATGCTACTCACCTCCCTTCATCTGCGATTCCGCGATTGCGCGGTACACCTCGCAGGTTTCCATGAGCTCGTCGTGCGTGCCTAGGCCCACGATCTCGCCGTCTTTGAGCACCACGATCTGATCGGCATGCAAAATAGTCGAGATGCGCTGGGCGATGATGAGCACCGCGGCATCGCACGTCTCGTCCTGCAGCGCATGGCGCAGTGCCGCATCGGTCTTAAAGTCCAGGGCCGAAAAACTGTCGTCGAAGATATATAGATCGGCATGCTTCATGAGTGCGCGGGCAATCGCCAGGCGCTGGCGCTGACCACCCGAGAAGTTCGTGCCGCCCTGGGCCACCGGCGTATCGAGCCCCTGGGGCTGGTCGAGCACAAAGGTGCTCTGGGCAACCTCCAGCGCATGGAGCATGTCAGCCTCAGTCGCGTCTTCGTTGCCAAAGCGCAGGTTGCTCGCCACCGTACCCGAGAACAGCCATGCCTTCTGCGGCACATAGGCGATACGCCCGCGGATGTCGTCTTGCGAAAGGTCGCGCAGATCGATGCCATTCAGGCGAATGGCGCCCTTCGTGGCATCGTGGAAGCGAAGCAAGAGCTTGGCCACCGTCGACTTGCCCGAACCCGTCGAGCCTACAATCGCCGTGGTCTGGCCACGGCGACAGGCAAAGCTCAGGTCGCACAGGGTATCCTCGTCGGCATCGTCAAAACGGAACGACATGTGGTCGAACACGGCCACCGCGTCGGCACCGTCAACAGACTCCGCCGCGCACGTGTCCAGCGTGCGCTTGCCGTCCACGATGCTCGGCTCAATCTCCAACACCTGCTGCGCACGGTTCAGGCATGCGGCGGCGCGTGGAAGCGTCAGAATCACCATCTGCGCCGTCATCACAAAGAACAGGATCAGGATCGCGTACTCCAGCACGGCCGAGATGCTACCGATTTGCATGGCGTGGACGCCCACGCGGTTGCCGCCCACCCACAGCACCGCCACCTCGGCGATATTCATCAAAAAGAAGCTGGAGCTGTCGAGACCCACAAACAGGTGGTTGACCTTGATGGCATTGGCCGCGTAATCGCTAAACACCTCGTCCAGGCGCTGCTCCTCGTGGCGCTCCTTGTTAAATGCGCGAATGACGCGCACGCCCACGATGTTCTCGCGCAGCACCACGTTCATGCGGTCGATAAAGCTCTGCAGGCGCATAAAGATCGGCGCGGCGTTGGCAACGGTAAAGACCGCCGCCACCAGCACGATCGCAACCACCACGCCCAGCAGCGTGCCCATGGCGGGATCGATAAACCAAGCAAAAATGATGCCTGCCACGGCCAAGAACGGCACCGGCAGCACCAGCTGAATCGTCTGAAGGACAGCTTGCTGAATCACGTTGATGTCGTTGAGCGAGCGCGTGATCATCGAACCCGTGCCAAAGCGCTCAAAGTCGCTGGCGGACAGCTCGAGCGACTTGTCGTACACGGCATTGCGGATATCGCAGGCCACGTTGGCGGCCAGGCGCGCCGAAAGATAGCAGCCCAGCACCGTGCCGCCGCTGGCCATGCCGGTCGCGATAAGCATGTACAGGCCGTTGCGTAATATATAGTCGACATCGCCCGTGGTAATACCGGTGTTGACCATGTTCGCCAGCATCGTGGGAACCAACAGCGTACCGACGTTATCTATCAGCACCGCAAACAGCGTCACCGCAATCAGACCGCGGTACGGCCTCATAAACCTCATTAAGAGTCGCATGCGTCCCCCTCGCCCTTATCGTCAGTCTCGTTCTCGGCGGCCACTTGCCGTTTAAATGCCTCGCACTCTTCGTTAAGAACATGGGAGAACTTACCGACCAAGCGCATGATCTCGCACTGTTCCCACGGCTCGAGCGCCTCGAATGCCTGTTGCTCGGCTTTTTGCGCCGGCAACGCGTAGCGCTTGGCAAACCGCACGCCTTCTTCGGTCAGTCGTACAACCTTGTTTTTACGACTGCCCTCGGCAAACTCCAACGTCGCAAGCCCTCGCGCCCTAAGCGTTTTAATCGCCGAATTGATGGTCTGTTTGCTGTAGAACCATTCACTCGTCAGTCGACTCACGGCAACGCTTCCGCCCGCTGCACTCGTGTCGACGAGCATCCAGTAGGCGCAGTCCGAAAGACCGCAGGTGCGTGCGAACTCCGAATAGATACGGTCAAGCCCGTTGAGCATCCGGTCGAAATCGACCAGGCTAACTGCACTATTCATCTCTCCCACCATTCGATTGTCCGAGTTTTGACCAATTTATATCTCTACATTAGTCCGAGTTTTGACTATCGTCAATAAGCTCGTTGCCTATGGTCGGCTCCACATAAGCATATCGACAAAAAAGACCGCCGGCGCGGGGGCGGCGCCGGCGGTTGCGAGAGAATATCGATTGTTGGCTGTTAAGCAGCGACGGCCTCGTAGACCGTGGCGCCCGAGAAGCTGTCGTGCAGGCTCTTGCCGCAGATCCACGGCAGTTCGACGACCTCGCAAACCGTGTTGACCAGCTCGGAGCAGTCAGTAAAGTGGCCCTTATCGTTGAGGGCCTCGCAATCCTGAACACGCCAATAGCCATCGGTGTGCGTGATGTAGTACTCGTGATCGTTAATCGACACAAAAGCGCGCGTCTTGGAACGCAGCAGCTTCAGAAATCCTTCGAAGTCGGTCTCGACGACATCTCCAGCCTGGAACATGATGTTACCTCCTGGCCCGGCGCCACCATGGCGCGTTGATAAACGTTGGTGCTCCTTTAGTAAAACCTTTATCAGAGCTTATGCGCGCATCATTTAGGCAAGTGGTAAAAAACCGCAGGGTAGACGGGATAAAACGTTTAACCATCCCACCGGTTTGTCACATTCTGGCTGAAGTTTTATGCAAACCAACTTTTCCACTTGGTAGCTTGCATTGTTTGGGGCCAACTGCGCGATTACGGTTTTGGTTCGGCGGGTAAGAACGAGGCAACGAAACCAACGTCAGGAGGACACATGGAGACCATCGAAGCGCTCATCCACCGCCGCAGCTGCCGCAACTACAGCGATCGCCCCGTCGAGGCCGAGAAGCTCGCACGCATTATCGAAGCCGGCCAGTACGCGCCGAGCGGCATGGGACGCCAGCCGGTCACGTTCGTCGCCGTCACCGACCCCGCGACCGTCGAGCGTCTCTCACAGCTCAACGCCCAGGTCATGGGCAGCAACAGCGACCCCTTCTATGGCGCCAAGACCGTTGTGGTGGTGCTGGTTGACCGCAGCGTGCCCACACATCTGGAAGACGGCTCGCTCGCTATGGGCAACTTGCTCAACGCTGCCTATGCACTGGGTGTCGATTCGTGCTGGATTCACCGCGCCCACGAGGTCTTTGACTCGCCCGAGGGCCTGGAGCTGCTGGCCAGCTGGGGCCTGCCCGCCGACGGCAGCCTGCGCGGTGTCGGTAACTGCATTCTTGGCTACGCCGAGGACACGCTACCCGAGGCAAAGCCGCGCCGCGACAACGTGGTGTACGCCAAGTAGCGCAGGAGTGTCCCAAACTGCCGGCAGAAAAGGAACGTCCCCTTCTGCCGGCAAGCTATGTTGATATTTGAGTTGTCGTCGTTTCGTTCGTCTGGGTCGTTTCGGCTTCGCTGCCTTGTTCGTCCTCGTCCTTTTGCGCATCGGCGATGGTGGAGGCCGCCGCGACGATACCGCGCTGGGGCGCGACACCCGTCTGGGTCTGAGCGCCCTCGATAACTTCTGTGCCTGCATGCGCGAGCTCGGGCGATTTAAACACTGCGTCCAAGTTGGCGCCACCGCCGGCATATCCGAGCGCAGCGAGCGCGATGACGATCACTGCAACGGCGGCCACGATCGGCACGTAGCGATGCCAGCCGGCGGGATTGAGCCCGCTGCGGCGAGCCGCCCCGCGGCTGATGTAACCGAGCGTTCCGTCGTGCTTGAGCTTTGAGCCCACCACGCGTTTGCGGCCCCACAGCGAGGACTCTGCCTGCATTGCCAAGCGGGCGCTTGCCGAAGGATAGCCGTATTTAGTGCGCTTGAACGAGCCATCAAACCCCGAGGCGTGTTTGCCCCACGTCACCGATGTCGTGCGTCGGTTAACCGGCGCGGCGCTCCGCCTTCTGCGGCTCGGTTTTGAAGTCTCAGCCATATGCCCTCGCACGCCGTAACCAAATCGAAACAATAACGCTTTGGACTGTAGCACACGCGTCGCGCGCGGTCACGGGCGCCTCGCTCAACGGTCATCGTCTTTCAGCAAGCGCCACAGCGTTGTACGGCTTATGCCCAGCACCTCCGCCGCACGGGTTCGGTTGCCGTGGAGATGGTCTACAACCAGATGCGCGATATCTCGCTCGGTATCGGCCAGCGGTCGCAGGATATACAGGTCACTTTCGAGCGTCGGGGCGCCAAAGGTTGCGGTCTTAATCACATCCTCTTGGGCGAGCACTTCCTCCGCCACAGTGCGGTCCACCGTGCCCGCCCCCACCAATATATACAGTCGTTCCGAGACCTCGCGGAGCTGCAGATAATTGCGCGGCCAGCGGTAAGCATCGAGCGTCTTCGCCGCCGCGGCAGACAGCGTGGGCGCTGACGTCCCAAATGCGTCAGCGAGATATTCCAAATAGCGCGCAACCTTCTTCGACGCGGCTCCCTGCTCGGCGATTGCCGGCGCCACGCTCACCGCACAGGCGAAGCGCTCGGTCACAAAAGCGGCTTGATCACTTTCGCTGCCGCCCGGCATGTCATTCGCCGTCAGCACCACATGGCAGCGCGTCGCCAACGCGGTGTCGGCCATCGTGGAAACGAGCTCGCGAAGGCGTTGGGGACCAACCGCATTCCAGTCCTCAATGCAAAGGGTCAGCCCCGTTTGGAACAGCGGCGATTCGGCGCTTTTGAGCACATGGCGCCAACCGCGATCGGTGAGTTCATCGAGCGCGACGGAAACAAAGGGCTGACCGGCAAAAGGACCGTCCAGATAGAGGCGCTTGGCGATCTCGACCTGACCCGCTCCCAGCTCGCCCTCGAGCATAAGGGGCACACCGCGCGCGTAACTCTCTGCAACCGGCGCAGCCACCGAGGCCGCCCCCTCAACGATGCCGTACGCGCTCGATTCGTAGCGAGCCTCAACTTCGTCGGCGTTGAGCCACTCGATACCCGCATGCGCCGCGGCACCGCGCACCTCGCGGACCACGACGACCCAAAGGCCCCCGCCCTCTTTGTCGGTGGGGCGAACGGTCAGGCTCAGGCGCGCACCCGCACGTCCCATAACCAGACGCGCGCCGTCTCCTATACGGTCGAGGCGCTCAGCGACAAAAGCCGCCACATCCCGCTCGAGCGCCGCGTCATTCATGGTCGAGATCGCGACGTCCCCACGCGCATCGATTGCCAATGCCGAGGCCCCGGCAGCAGCCAGGGCCTCGGTCAAGATGTTCAGCTTGGCATCGCTATCCATTATTTGCCCCTGTCCGCAGCGACGTGCAACCGCCGACGGTCGTACGACCGAGTGTTTCAAAATTGAACGATATTGCTCACCAAACACTATAGGGCAGAAAGCGCCGTCCTGCGAGTATAGGTGTTGCCCCGCATCGCCATCCTGGCGGGGCGATAAGAGCTCTTCGGGACTTATAAACCTGCGGACAAGCCATACCCGCAAGAGCTCCTATCGCTCCACCGTGAGAATGCGCTCACCAGCACGCAGCACGCAAACAAGCTACTTCTCTACCAGATTCCCAGTACGTGTTGCATTCCCAAACTCATGCACGCAATGCCAATCCAGCAGCAAAAGCCCAGCGCGATGGGCTTGCCGCCCTTTTTGACCAGCTCGACGATATCGGTATTAAAACCAATAGCCGCCATGGCCATCACGATAAAGAACTTCGACAGCTCCTTGATGGGCGCCGTGATGGACACGGGAAGCTGAAACACCGTGGTGATCACGCTCGCCAGCACAAAGAACAGCACAAACATGGGAAACGCGCGTTTAAGGGAGAACGTGCTTTTGGCGTCGCCGCCAGCCTTGCGTGCCAGATGCATCTGCCAGCATGCGAGGACCAACGTGATGGGAATAATGGCCAGCGTCCTGGTGAGCTTGACCACTGCGGCGCTCTCGAGCACATTGGCGCCGGGATGCATGCTGTCCCAGGCGCTCGCCGCAGCCGTTACCGACGAGGTGTCGTTGATGGCGGTGCCGGCAAACAGGCCAAAGCCCTCGTTGGTCAGCCCGAGCATGCCGCCGAGCGTCGGAAACACGAGCGCCGCGATAACGTTAAACAGGAAGATGACCGAAATAGCCTGGGCAATCTCGCGATCGTCGGCATCGATGACGGGTGCGGTCGCGGCGATGGCAGAACCGCCGCAAATCGACGAACCCACACCCACAAGCGTCGCGATCTTGCCCGGCACGTTCATAACGCGGCAGAGCACAAAGGCGATGACGAGCGAGGTCGAGATTGTCGCCACGATAATCGGCAGCGACTGGGCGCCCTTGGACAGAATCTGGGAGAGGTTCATGCCAAAGCCAAGCAGGATAACCGCGTACTGCAAGACTTTTTTGGACGTATAGGTAACGCCGGCGGCGAGCGGTTCGCGACGATTCTTGGGAAAGACGAGCGCCAGGACCATGCCAAAAAGGATGGCAAATACCGGCCCGCCGACCACCTCAATCTGTTTGCCGAGCAACGTCGCGGGGATAGCGATGATCAGGCAGAACAAGACGCCTTTCCAGCGCTCGCGTACGATATTTGCCAGTTGCATATGGGATTCCTTCTTTCTATTTCACGTTTGCGACGGCTTATGATACGGCAACATTGAGCGCAGCCTTGCGCAAACACAGACTAAGATGCCGCAATAGTTCTCAGGCAACAGCCGAATTACCCACCGCGGAGAGCTGATTCGCGGCATAATTAACAACTGACATATGAGTTTGATAGAACAGTTGCGAGGCGCTATGGAAGAATCGATGCACGTCGGCGAGCAGGAAACGAGCCTACAGGACCAGTCCTACCACACCATTCGACGCAAAATCGTCTACCTGGACTACAAGCCGGGCGAAAAGCTGGGCGTCAAGCAACTTTGCCACGACCTAGATATGGGGCGCACCCCTGTGCGCGAGGCTTTGGTTCGTTTGGCGCAGGAAGGCCTGGTGCGCACCGTGCCCCAGAGCGGTACCTACGTCTCGCCCATCAACCTCACCCTTGCCGAGAGTGCCTGTTACATCCGCGAGCATCTGGAAAAGCAGGTGATCGTGGAGTGCTGCGCGCGCGCCACGTCGGCTGGCATCGAGCAGCTCGACCGCGCCATCGTGCTGCAGGAAAAGGCCATGGCCGAAGAGGATCGCATCGGCTTCTTTTTGAGCGACAACCTCATGCATCACATGATTTTTAGCATCGCATGTCGCAGCACCGTGTGGTCGTGGCTCGAAGAGACCAATGCCGACCTGGAGCGCTTCCGCTGGCTGCGCGCCGCCACGCAGGTTCTCGACAATCAGGACATCGTGAACGAGCACAAGCAGATTCGCCGCGCTATCGCCGGTCGCGACCCCATCGAAGCGAGCTTTTTGGTCAGCAAGCACCTGCACATGATGTTCCGCAACCAAACCGAGGTTCTGGACCAGTTCCCCGAGTACTTCGAGACCAGCAAGCTCCGCTAACCTGCCAAAAAGGGACAGGTTCATTTTGCAGATTTTATCTGGGCAAATGCAACAAGGCCCGGCTCCGTCTTGATGCGGAGCCGGGCTTTAGTCGCTAGAACGGCGGAACCAACTACTCTACCGTGACGCTCTTGGCCAGGTTACGGGGTTGGTCGACGTCGCAGCCGCGCAGGATGGCGACCTCGCGGGCGAGCAGCTGCAGCGGGACACTCGCCGTGATGGGGCTGAACACGTCGCGGACTGCTGGCACGCGGATAATGCAGTCGGCGATCTTGTTGATCTCCTCGTCGCCCTCGGTGGCAACGACGATGACCTTGGCGCCGCGCGCCTTGCACTCCATGAGGTTCGACACGGTCTTGTCGTAGGTGGCACTCTTGGTGGCCACAGCGATGACGGGGAAGCCCGGGTCGATCAGGGCGATGGGACCGTGCTTCATCTCGCCGGCGGCGTAGGCCTCGGCGTGCAGGTAGCTGACCTCTTTGAGCTTGAGCGCGCCCTCGTAGGAAATAGCGGCACCCATGCCACGGCCCACGAACAGCGCCGACTGCGCGTCCTTGCACAGCAGGGCGGCCTCATGAACGGCCTCGGTCTGGGTATCCAAAATCCACTGGATCTGCTCGGCCGTATCGGAAAGCTCGCGGAACAGCATGCGTGCCTGCTTGGTGGTCAGACGGTACTTGACCTGCGCCAGCAGCAGAGCCAAAAGCGTGAGGCTCACAACCTGGCCGATAAAGCTCTTGGTCGAGGCGACCGCGATCTCCTTGTTGGCCTTGGTGTAGATGACGCCATCGCTCTCACGCGCCACGGGGCTGCCCACCACGTTGGTGATGCCGAAGACCTTGGCACCCTTGATGCGCGCGTCGCGAATGGCGGCAAGGGTATCGGCCGTCTCGCCCGACTGGGACACGGCCACGACGAGCGTCGTCGGCGTAATGATGGGATTGCGGTAACGGAACTCGCTGGCCGCCTCCACCTCGGTGGGGATGCGAGCCCAGCCCTCGATGAGATTCTTAGCAATGAGGCCAGCGTGATAGCTGGTGCCGCAAGCGATCACGTAGACGCGGTCGATGTCGTTGAGCTCCTCGAGCGAAAGGCCCAGTTCGTCGATGTCGAGCTCGCCGGCCGGCGTCATACGACCGACCAGCGTGTCGCGCACGACGCGCGGCTGCTCGTGGATTTCCTTGAGCATAAAGTCGGGATAACCGCCCTTTTCCGCCATGTCCAGGTCCCAGTCGATGTGGGTGACCTTGGGCTCGATAACGTTGCCGGCCTCGTCGTTGTACTCGACGCCTGCGGGCGTGAGCTTGGCAAACTGACCGTCCTCGAGCACCACGACATCGCGGGTGGCGTCGATGAGCGCGATGACATCGGAGGCGACATAGGCGCCGGTCTCGCCCGCGCCGACCACGATCGGGGAATCCTTGCGGGCCACGGCGATCACGCCGGGCTCGTCAGCGCACACGGCGGCCAGACCATAGGCACCGACCACGTGGGTGCAAGCCTCGCGCACGGAGGCCATCAGGTCGTGCGTCTCGGCATAAGCCTCTTCGATCAGATGCGCGAAGACCTCGGTATCGGTCTCGCTCTTAAAGTGGTGGCCGCGGCCCTCCAGCTCTTCGCGCAGCTCGGCGAAGTTCTCGATGATGCCGTTGTGGACGATGGCGATACGACCGTCGCAGCTGGTGTGGGGGTGAGCGTTAACGACGGAGGGCTTGCCGTGGGTGGCCCAACGGGTGTGGCCGATACCGCAGGTAGCGTCGCTGTCAATGTTGGAAAGCTCGCTCTCCAGGCCCGCGACCTTGCCCACGCGGCGGATGACGTCGAGGTGCGCCGCGGCGCCCTCGCCCACCTCGAGCGCGACGCCCGAGGAGTCATAGCCGCGATACTCCATACGCTTGAGGCCTGTGACCAGGATGTTCTTTGCAATATCAGAGCCGGTGTAGCCGACAATTCCGCACATAGGATAAATCCCTTCGTCCGCTT
The DNA here is from genome assembly GCF_040098165.1 of Collinsella sp. CLA-JM-H32. Taxonomy (NCBI): domain Bacteria; kingdom Bacillati; phylum Actinomycetota; class Coriobacteriia; order Coriobacteriales; family Coriobacteriaceae; genus Collinsella; species Collinsella sp. CLA-JM-H32. The sequence goes on along the minus strand of NZ_JBBNMZ010000017.1, from coordinate 22,318 downwards.
GACTGCAAAACGTCCACGCACAGGGGGCGCTGAGACGCATAACGTTCGAGTATTGTACTCACGCAAACGCAAGCTGATATACCAGAAGTGGTATCTCAACTTGAATACCACTCGATACACACACCCCACCCCGAAGGGGGCAGGCACCTTCGTGGTGGTTTGGTCTGACAGCATCGTTTGCCCAGATAAAACCTGCCAAAATAAACCTGTCCCTAATAGGCGGGTTTTGACACCTCAGGGGCGGGCGATGCTACAATCTGGCTTGTACTTGAAACGCATCAAAGGGGCCGCTATGGCAAAGGTAAAAATCAGCGACGTCGCGCGCGAGGCCGGGGTTTCGTTGGGCACGGTTTCCAACGCGCTCAACCACCCCGAAAAGCTGCGTCCCGAGACCCTCAAGCTCATTAACGAAACCATCAATCGACTGGGCTACCTGCCCAACCAAAGCGCTCGTCAGCTCGCGGGCGGCGCCACCAAGTCCTTTGGCCTGGTGCTCCCCCGTCTCGACCACGGCTTTTCACTCCAAATCGCCAGCGGCGCCCACAACGAGGCCCGCAAGCACGGCTACGACCTGCTCATCGCCAACGCCGATAACGACGATATTCTCGAGGACCATTACCTGCGCTACTTTATGGGCACCCAGATGTCCGGCGTCATGGTTCAGCCCATGGCATCCCCCGACTGGCACCCCGCCCTGACCAAGATGCCCGTGCCGATCGTCCATCTGGACATCCATTGCTCCGAGCCCGGCTACTACGTGGCCGCCGACAACGAGGCACAAGGCCGCATCATCGCCGAGCTCGCCATCGCCCGCGGCGCGCACCATATTGTCGTCGTCGGCCGAGCAGCATTTATGCAACTCACCCTGCGCGTCCTTGGCATTCATAAGGCGCTCGCCCTACATCCCGATATCAAGATCGAAGTCATCGACGCCGGCGAATGGAATACCGCCGCCGACGGCTACGGCATCGGCACCCAAATCGCCGCGCGCCCCGCCGACGAACGCCCCGATTTTGTCGTCGGCCTGACCGACGTGCTGGCCTCGGGCGTCATCTCGGCGCTGGTCGACAAAGGCATCGCCGTCCCCGGGCAAGTACGCGTAGCAGGTTGCGATGGCAACCCGCTCGCTTGGAGCGGATCGGTCCCGCTCACTACGGTAGCGCCCCCGGGCTACGAGATTGGCCGCAAGGGCGTTCAATTGCTCATGGAGCAAATCGAGAACAAGGCCCCAGCAAAGACCAAGCATATCCGCGTCGGCTCTACAGCGCGCACCGTCACCGCAGTCGCCGCCGAGGATATCAACCGCCAAGAACTGGTACGTCCGTTCCTACTGGAACGCGCCAGCACCCAGGCAAGCAGCCAGACCGACGCCACGGCCATCAACCTCGGTGCGTATCTATAGCACGCCCGCGAGTATGCTAAGTCGCCGCTTAAGCAAAAGGGGCCCGACCATTGCCGGACCCCTTTTGCTTAAGCGCAAACGTGAGCAATCGCTCGTTTCAACGCCGCAATTTTCTAGCGCACAGTCTTGATTGCCGCCGCCAGGTCGAACAACGTATCGAGCACGGCCTCGCAGCCATCCACCACGTCCTGCGGCAGCGGCACAATATCGGGGACGGCAAAGACGTGGCAGCCGGCCGTGATGCCCGAGACGCAACCATTGCGCGAATCCTCGACCACGGCGCACTCCTCGGGGGCAAAGCCCGCACGCTCGCAGGCGAGCAGATACATCTCGGGGTCGGGCTTGCCGTGCACGACGTCCTCGCCACACGTTACCGTTTCAAACTTGTCAAAAAGACCGACCATCTTAAGGTTGCGCTCGGCCGTAACGAGGCGCGACGACGTCGCTAGGCCCACGTGATAGCCCGCAGCTAGCAGCTCGTCTAGGCACTCGGCGGCGCCGGCCTTAAGTTCCAGTTCGGTCTTGACCATCTCGTCGCGAATCTCCTTGTGGCGACGATAGATCGCCTCGGTGGTTTCGTGGCTGCCATAATGCTTATCGAGGATGTCCATAACATCGGGCAGCGTGCGGCCGATAAACTGATGGATCAGCGCTTCATCAATCGCGAGCCCCAGCTCAGCGGCGCCTGCCTTCCAGGCCTTAATCCCCAAACGCTCGGTATCGACCAGCGTTCCATCCGTGTCAAAAATAACAGCCTTGATCATATCGGTCCCCCATCGACTCTCGCTGTCGCGTTGCTGCAACTCTACCGCATTTGGCAACTTGTATATAACGTATATACCATATTGCACTTTCGTTACACAGATAGAAGTCTTATGGCAAGTAACGCATTAGGATTATAGTTTTCGATCGAGTACTCAACGATAAGGAACGTTTCATGATTTTAGACACCACGGCACCCGCAGAGGAGCTTCAAGACAAGCTATCGGCGCTCGAGCAGCTGCTTTTGGCATACGGGCGCGTGGCTATCGGGTTTTCCGGCGGCGTTGACAGCAGCTTTTTGGCCGCCGTATGCGCCCGCGTCATGCCTACCAATACTCTTCTCGTCCATCTCACCACGCCGCTCATCGGCACGCCCGAGCAGGCTTCGTTTGAGCAGTCCGTTGATGGGCAGGCCAATGAGGGGCCGCATTTTAAGCTCCCCGTGCTCAATCTTTCGGTGGATCAGCTGCAGCTCCCCCAAGTAGCCTGCAACGATGCTAATCGCTGCTACCACTGCAAGCACGCCGGCTTTACCGCCATCGTCAACCACGCCAAGTCGCTCGGCTTTCCCACCGTCATCGATGGCAGCAATGCAAGCGATCGCGGTGACTACCGCCCCGGCATGCGTGCGGCAGAAGAGCTCGGCGTACGCTCACCCCTTATGGAGGTCGGCTTTACCAAGGACGAAGAGCGCGAGCTGCTGCGCGCATGGGGCTATCCCGTTTGGAACCTGCCGGCGGGAGCATGTCTTGCCACCCGCGTCCCCACGGGCGAGGAGCTTACGCGCGAGAAGGTCGATTTAATCCGCGCCTGCGAGGATTACCTGCACAATCTTGATCTGGCACAGGTACGCGCGCGCTTGATCGGCGGCTGCATGCATATCGAGGCCGCACCCGCAGATGTCGCCAAGATTGCTGCCCTCGGTGGCAACGCCGTCGATGCCGAGGGCAAAACCCCGCTGCCCGCCGTTATCGAGTCCGCGCTGCGCGAGCTGGGCTGCGACCATATCTCCCCCGAGGTCACCCCCTACATCCACGGCAACATGAACCTTTAGATTACGCCGTTTTACAAACGGCGTAACTGCTCGGCGCTGCGCGGGCTCCGGGCACGGCAATCTGACGTTCAACTTCACGGGCGCGACCAAAAGGTCAGCGCCCGCTTGTTTCACGTCACCTTACCGCACCCGAAGCCCGCTCGCTCGCATATGCTCAACCTGGACTGCGTTAACTGACCTGCCAAAAAGGGACAGGTTTATTTTGGCAGGTTTTATCTGGGGAAATATCGCGAGACAATCGCCCCTCCAACACCCATCTGGCCTCGAGAGACACTAGAGAGGCGACCCGGCTGCATCTACTTCTTCCGATATCGGCGGTTACGACTCGTCGATGAACCCATTACTTCGATGAGCCCTTTATCCGCCATTTTTGGCAGATGGTAACGGACAGACGAAATTCTGACCCCCGATGCAACCGCTATTTCTCGCGCCGTCATATCCACTTCGGCGCTGAGAGCCTCCAGGATCCTATCCGCCGTCGAAGCTGACGGTTCTCTGTTCCTATCGATAATTTCGAACGTGTCTTTGCCGCATTTTGACAGGGCATGTTTATCTACAAGGTCCCCGCAGATCAGGCGAATGTCATCCGAATCCCACTTCAGGGCCTCTCGTATTTTTTGAACATCGCATACGCACCCATGCTCCCGCATAAACATGAGCAATGTTTCTTCGCGATCCGTCAGCTCGGTGCCCACATGGCTCTGAATCCACGTGCGGTTTTCAGCAAGCTCCGCCCCGTGCCGGGAAAGCAGCACCGTAAACGAATCGGCCTTAACGATAAATTTCGGCGTTCCAAGCGAACGAGACTCCATCTCGCGAATCATAGCCGGGATACCAGATCCCTGGCTTTCTGCAACGGCCCCCTCGGCATGCTCTAACGGCGTCGCCCCCATTAGGCTCATGAGCTTTGGGTTTCGGCAGCGCGATTCCCCGTCTGCAAGATTGTCCACCGTCTTTCCGCCCCAAAGCCCACCGGGGTTTTTGATCTCTATTCTGTCTGGATAGATATCGACACTCACGGCCTGCCCCACAAACATGGGCGAATATTCTCGATGGATGCAGGCGTTTGCCAAGGCCTCGCGCAAAACCTCCTGGGGAACTTCCCAATCCTCCCTTCTGCCAGCGCCTTGCACTATCGTCGCTTTGCGCAAGTTTCGTCCAATCGCGGCAAGGGCATCTTCGATGCAAGCCGGAATCGGGCCATCGCACAACTGGCGGTCAATAAACCGGGGTTGCCCGGGTGCAGATTTTTCCACATCGGAATGAACGGCGACATCGATCATCAGTTTTGGATAGAACTGCTGGGGGTAAATTCCCGCCGACAGAAGCCCCGCGAGCTTCACGGCACCATCCTTTGTAGTGATATTGAGTCTGACCAGCTGCTTTTCCAGCGTATCGGCCCCGCGCAAAACGCGCGGGGTCTGCAGCCGGCGATTTGCGATAATAGACCGCACGACATCTGGATCCAAATCCTCGACCGTTGCCTCCGAAACCACCGTGCCGTCTGCATCGCTCGGAAGCAACGCACTCTGCAGCTCATATAGCTCAGCAGGTGACATCTTGATATCTTTATCATCCACGCGCTTGTAGCTACCGTTCTGCACGCCGCGCGCGCCGATATAGCAAGGCTTCGCTTTAAGCTCAAGTTCAAAGATGCGCACCAGAAGCACCTGGAGCCCGTCGACCTCGCCTCGATCAAGCTCGTACCGCGGCGCATGGGTCACCACTGCCGCTGAGCCTCCGTCTCCGATACCCGAAACAAACTGATCGCGCACCCTATCGATAGCAAAGTTAGCCGAAGGAACAAACCCTTCGGCTTCGTTCAGGCCCAAAATAATGAGTCCACCCGCAGTGTTCGCAAAAGCGCTCACTGTCTCCCATACGTCTGCGCTCAATTTATTCGTGCAGGCTTTAACTTCTACCGATGCGTCATCAGTCCCCCGCCTGCGAAGGCGCTCAACGATAAGGCCAAGAGGTTCATCCAGCAGCATTGGCATTCCGTCTCTCTAAAACGATAGATTTATCTCTCTAAAGTAAAGTATATCTCTCTAACTTTAGAGAGATAGCACCTTATTTTAGAGAGAAATTTAGAGAGATGCATCAAATTCACTGCTAGATTGCCTAATGCTATCTCTTTAACTGACCTTCTCTTTAAAGAGATATTTAGAGAGACGAGCGCAATCTCTCTAATCAAGGGCTCCGCTCTTTAAGGTGCACACTTCCTAACCGTGCCCTAAGTTGCGGTGAAATAACTCACGATTAGCCTGCCAAAAAAGGGACAGGTTTATTTTGGTAGGTTTTATCTGGGGAAACTCCGAATAGCCCCACATGCATAACCGCTGCAGCTCCATATGAGGCAAATGAACCAGCAGCGTTTGCCCCAAAATCTTGAGTATTTGTTCGACAGAACGGCCCCTGCCGGCTCCTGCTAGACTGGTAGATTCCCAACCGTCTATCCAGGAGCCTTCATGTCGCGCAAGTCCGCCTACAAGCAAGTACTTTCCATCGGCACCGCCGTGGTGCTGGGGTTTGCGCTGTTCACAGGGTCGCTCGACGGAGCGCCCAAGCTGCTGTCGCCGCAAAGCGATGAGCAGGCGGTAGCTCTGGCCGAGAAACAAAACGAGAGTCCCAGCCGCACCGACGACGAGGCAGACCTGGTTGCCCGACTCGAATCGGGAACAGAGAGCTCCTCGGACTCTCAAAATAGCCAAGCCTCTGGCGATGGCTCCGATTCCGCCGCAACCGACACCGGTGACGACGGCTCCGCCGACAGTACCGCTACCCCCATCGACGAGGTCGAAAACCCCGATCTCGACCGCGCCCGCGGCGTATATCTCAGCAGCATTCCCGACTACGCCGGCAACCCCTACGTTGCTCTGCGCGCCGACAGCACGCACCCGCTCGGCACGCCGTCATTCACGCTCGATGAATACGAGCGCGCCACCGAAGAGGGCTGCTTTAAGAAGTTCTCCAAGCTCGACAGCTTGGGCCGCACCCGCAAAGCGCTCGCCTGCGTGGGCCCCGAATCACTTGGTCAAGGCGAGCGCGGCGATATCTCGCGCATCCACCCCGCCGGTTGGCACCAGCAGCGCTACGACTTTATTCCGGGCCAGAGCCTCTACAACCGCTGCCACCTCATCGCCTGGTCGCTCTGCGGCGAAAACGCCAACCGCAAGAATCTCCTCACCGGCACGCGTTATCTCAACGAGACGGGCATGCTGCCGTTTGAAGAGCAGATTCTCGGCTACATCCGCGATACGGGTAACCATGTGCTCTACCGTGTCACGCCCATGTATAACGAAGAGGAACTTGTCTGCCGTGGCGTGCGCCTTGAGGCGCAATCGGTCGAGGACCACGGCAAGACCCTCTGCTTCCACGTATACTGCTACAACCTGCAGCCGCACGTGCAGATCGACTACGCCACCGGCCGCAATCAGACCTCGGGAGTTTAGGGCCGACCAAGCTGCCCGTAACCCAAAAAATGATCCGTTTTCCTCCGTCCCCAAGGAATCAAATAAGGCCGCCCCGGTTACCCAGGGTGGCCTTTTCGTCAGCACCTACATTGCAGGCAAAATCGCACGCTACTTGGCGCGACCCTCCTCATAGCGCTCGACCAGCTTGGCCTGAACGTCATAGGGAACCTGCTCGTAGCCAGCGGGCTTCATGGTAAAGTCACCCGTGCCGCGCGTGATAGAGCGCAGGCGCGTCGAGTAATCCGCCAGCTCTGCCAGCGGCGCCTGGGCAATGACCACGGTGTCTCCGCGCTCATCGGTCTCCATGCCCGTCACGCGACCGCGCGAGGCCGAGATGTCGCCCATCACGGCGCCGGCGTAGCTCTCGGGGATAGTCACCGTGATTTCCTCGATGGGCTCCAGCACCACCGGGTCGGCATCGGCGCATGCCTTGCGCAGGCCGATGCGAGCCGCCGCGCGAAATGCCATCTCGTTGGAGTCGACGCTGTGATACGAGCCGTCGTACACAGCCACGCGAATGCCCGTGAGCGGATAGCCGGCAATAATACCGTCCTTCATGGTCTCCTGGACGCCCTTGTCCACGGCGGGGATGAGCGAGCGCGGGATGCGGCCACCCACGACCTCGTCTACAAACTCATAGCCATCGCTCGTGCCGTCGGGTCCAATGAGTGGCTCCACGCGCAGCCAGCAGTCGCCGTACTGACCGGCACCGCCAGTCTGCTTCTTGTGGCGGCCCTGGGCACTCGCCGTGCGGCGGATGGTCTCGCGATACGGAATGCGGATCGGCACGCTTTTTGCCACGACCTTGGTGCGATCCTCCAAACGGTTGAGCAGCACCGAAACCTGCGCCTCACCAACGGCGGAGATAATGGTCTGACCAGTCTCCTCGTCGCGGTCGATGCTCATGGTCGGATCGGCCTTGCAGGCCTTCTCGATAAACGTGTAGAGCTTCTCTTCGTCGCCGCGATTCTCGGCCTCGATGGCAATGCGGTACTGCGAGTTGGGGAACTTAAACGCCGCAGCCTCGACCTTACCGGTAATGGAAAGCGTATCGCCCGTTTCGGCAGCCAGCTTGGGCGCCACGATGATGTCACCGGCATAGGCATGACCGACCTCGGTCATGTCGCGGCCGCACATCACATACAGGTGAGCCAGACGATCGCTCTTGCGGGTACGCGCGTTGATCAGCTCAAGACCCGGCTCAAGCGTGCCCGTCAGCACCTTGATAAAGCTGATGCGGCCCTGCTGCGGATCGGCCAGCGTCTTAAACACAAAGGCCACCGGACGGTCATCGTCGCTCGAAATCTTGAGCGAATCACCGTCGATGAGCGGCATCTCGCCGTAGTCCGTCGGCGCCGGGAAGTACGTGGCGATGTCGTCCATCAGCGAGTTGACGCCCTGCTCCTTAATGCAATCGCCCGCAAAGACCGGCACAAAGATGCGCTCGGCAATCGCCTTCGACAGCAAGCCCTCAAGCTCCTCCTGCGTCAGCGTCTCCTCGCCTTCCAAGTACTTCATCATCAGTTCGTCGTCAGCCTCGGCCACCAGCTCGCACAGATGGTCATGGGCCTCCTCGGCCTGGGCACGATACTCCTCGGGAATCTCCGACTCAACGGCTTCGGTGCCGTTGCAATGGCGCGCCTTCATGCGCACCAGGTCGATGATGCCGTCAAAGTCCTCGCCCTCGCCCCAGGGAAGGGTCACGGCGCCCAGGCGCGTGCCAAAGCGCTCCTGCAGCAGGTCCATCGTGGTCGCAAAGCTGGCCTCGGAGCGCGACAGGCGGTTTACGAACACCGCACGCGCCAGGCGCAGGTCCTCGGCGGCATACCAGAGCTTAACCGTCGTAGGCTGCGGGCCGGCCTCGGCGTCGACCACAAACAGAGCCGTCTCGCAGACGCTCATCGCGGCAAAGGCGTCGCCGATAAAATCGGGGTAACACGGGGCATCGAGCACATTGATGCGCGCGCCCTTCCAGTCGATCGGCGCGATGGTCGTCGAGATGGAGAATGAACGCTTAACCTCTTCGGGGTCATAGTCGAGCGTGGGCTTGGTGCCGTCGTGGCCGCCCAGGCGGGCGGTCTTGCCGGAAAGGTGGAGCATGGCTTCGGCGAGTGAAGTCTTGCCCACCCCGCCTTGGCCTACGAGCACCACGTTCCTTACGTTACCGGTCTTGGGAGCACCCATGATGACCTCCTTGCAGGGCCGCGCGCAATGCGCGACGCCAACGGGGAGAGTTCGCGGTCGGTGCCATCCCGGGAGCAGCATGGTCGGCAGCCGAGCCGACTCACCCTCCAAATGTCCTATGCCACCACCCTACCCTCACGGGCGGCTGTCCATGCATACCTTTCGGCACACGTATGAATACAGGCGGCGAGAGGAAGAGACAAGCTTGTGGGGCGATTATTGAACCCCGTCGATGCAAACAAAAAGCCGCCACAGACCGTAAGACCTGCGGCGGCTTCGCCTCAATTAATAGTTGAGTAAATACCTGAGCCTACCCCTCGATACGGCTCAAGAACTCACGCGTGCGCTGCTCGCGCGGATGGTCGATAACCTGATCGGCAGGCCCCTCCTCGACAATGCGGCCGCCATCCATAAAGACCACACGATCGGCAACATCGCGCGCAAACTGCATTGCGTGGGTCACGATCACCATCGTCATATTCTGCGCCGCAAGGTCTTTAATGACACGCAGCACCTCGGCCGTCAGCTCGGGATCGAGTGCCGAGGTCGGCTCGTCAAAGAACAGGATCTCCGGGTCGAGCGCTAGGGCGCGGGCAATACTCACGCGCTGTTGCTGACCGCCCGAAAGCTCACACGGAACCTTGTTCTCGTTGCCCACAAGCCCCATCTGAGCAATCAATTCATGCGCACGAGCTTCCGCCTGCTCGCGCGGGCGCTTAAGCACGCGGATCGGCGCGTCGATGATGTTTTTCATCACGGTATAGTGCGGGAACAGGTTGTAATTTTGGAACACCAGGCCGAATCGCGAGCGCGCCTGCTTGGGTACATCGCCCTTCGCATAGACCGCGCCCGAACCCGCATCCGTCGCAACGGCAAGGTCACCAAACGAGAGCGAGCCTCCGTCGAGTGTCTCGAGCAGCGTGGCACACCGCAGCAGCGTGGACTTGCCGCCACCCGAAGGCCCGATAATCGCCACGACCTCGCCACGCTTTACCTCGAGCGAGATATCCTTGAGCACCTCATTGCCGCCAAACGCCTTACGCGCGTTTTCGATTTTCATCACTGAGTTAGTCATGATAATAGTCCAGCTTCTTTTCGGCGGCGCCCAGCAGCATCTCGACCACAAAGTTAAAGACCCAGTAGATCAGCGCCGCGATCGCAAACGGCACCATGCTCACCTGCGAGGCGACCAGCGCCTTGGCCGTCGAGAACATCTCACCCACGCCAATGGCAAACGCCAGCGACGTGTCCTTGACCAGCGTGATGATCTCGTTGCCCATCGCCGGCAGAATACGCTTGGCGACCTGCGGCATCACGATATACAGAAACGTCTGCAGGCGCGAGTAGCCCAGCACCTCGGCGGCCTCGTATTGACCGCGCGGAATGGACTGCAGGCCCGAGCGATAGATCTCGGCAAAGTAACCGGCGTAGTTGATGATGAACGCCACGACGCACGCCGTCCACTTGGAATCGGGCGTGAGCGAAATGCCAAACACGTAGTACGGGGCAAAGTAGATGGCAAACATCTGCAGCATGAGCGGCGTACCGCGCATGACCGAGATATAGATGCGCGCAATCCAGCGAAGCGGCGCGATTTTGCTCATGCGCATAAACGCCACGGGAATTCCCAGCGGAATCGACCCCAGCAGCGTCAGCACAAACAACTGCAAACTGACCAAGAATCCCTGGCCAAGCATTTGCATCATGACTTGAATAGACATTACTTGAGCACCCAATTATCGAAAGATAGACCATAGCTTGAATACTTGTCGCACAGGTCCTTGACCGTGCCGTCCTCGTAGAGCGCCTTGAGCGACTCGGCTACAGCATCGGCCGACTTGGTGTCGCCCTTCTTAAAGCCAACGGCGTAGTGCTCGCTGGACAGCGGCTCATCAAGCTGCGTATAGGCATCGGGCTTGGCGGCAAGCTGATACTGGGCAATCGAAAGATCGCACGCCACGGCATCGACCGCGCCGCTCTCGAGCTGCATAAAGGCCGTGTTGTACTCGCCGATCGTGTCGAGCGTGGCAAACGTCGCTGCCAGATCCTTCTGGTCACCCTCAAGCACGTCCTGCGCAGCGGAATCAGTCTGGGTAATCACAGTCTTGCCGGCAAGATCGTCCCAGCCCTTGATGCCCGCATCCTTCTTGACCACCAGCACCTGCTCGTTGAGCATGTACGGCTCGGCGAACGTGTAGTCGTCCTCACGGCCCTCCATGGTAAAGCCGTTCCAGATGCAGTTGATGGCGCCCGAGTTAAGCAGCGTGTCCTTGGCATCCCAATCGATGGCCTCGTATTTGACCTCCCAGCCCTGCTTATCGGCAACAGCCTTGGCAAGATCGAGATCAAAGCCGGTGTACTCGCCATCGTCGCCCACAAAGCCGTACGGAGGATAGGACTTATCAAAGCCCACCACGAGCTTCTTGGACTCCGCAGCGCCCTTCACATCCTTGGCCGCGGCAGAGCCAGCAGCGGAGCCCTTGCCGGCACCACCGCCGCAACCGACAAGACCAAGGCCAAGCACCGTGGCGAGCGAGCCGGCTAGACCAACAAACTGACGACGAGACATATCGGTATTCATGGTATTCCCCCTTGGTGGCACTTTAGTTAAGTAAAGTGAGTCGTGTAACGTTCAGAATCATACACTTTACCTTGATAGAGTACAAGGCGAGTTTGCCCGCCGCGTGAGGGGTGTGGGGGTTAAGTTTCCTGCTCTACAGTCCTGCTCACGACGGAGGCCACATTAAGTGGCCTCCTGTTCGTGCGGAACTCGCGATAAACTTAACCCCCACACCCCTCACGCGGCGGGCAACCGTCGTTGGGCTTATCACTGACACGAATAAACCGCTTGTATATCGTCTGCTGGCTTGGCACGGTACAATACTTACAGCTTTAATTCATGAATAAGTGGAGTTATTGATGGCAGAATCTCGTGCGGAGCGTAGGGCTCGTCGTGCTTTGGTGGAGGCGGTTGAGGGGTCGAAGGAGGAGAAATCTTCTACGAAATCCAAGTCTTCTAAAGCTGCAAAAAGCAAATCGACCAAGAGCAGGGCTAAGACCAAGCGTTCTGACTCTCGTCGAGGCGGAGACAAAGCGTCTCAGACTCGCTCCAAGCGTCCGCATAAAGATCCGGTTTCGCCTGCGCGTAAGGCTGTGGATCCCAAGTCTCCCTGTTCCATCATGAGAGCTTGTGGCGGATGCACGGCGCTCAATCGTCCTTATAAAAAGCAGTTGGCAGCTAAGCAGGCTGCTATGGAGGAGCTTTTTGCTTCGCTTTGTGAGCGTGAGGGCATTGCTGTAGATCCTATTCGTGGCATGGGTGTCACCCTGGGCGACCCGGGCAAATATCCTGCGCCGCGCGGTTTTCGCCATAAGGCCGCCACTCCCTTTGCTCCCGGTAAGGAGGGCGCTGTCCGTTGCGGTTTCTTTGAGCGCGGCACGCACAAGATCGTTGCCGTACCCGAATGCCCCGTCGAGGCACCGGGCGCCCGTCAGATTCTCAACGGCATCGCACGCGAAGCTGAACGGCTGCATATTCCCGCCTTTAATGAGGACAAGCATCTTGGTTTGCTTCGCTATGCCGTCGTCCGCTGCGGTTGGCATACCGACCAGGTCATGGTCACGCTCGTGACCGCTCAGCGCGACTTGCCGCATGCGCAGGAGTTCTTTGAGGCTGTCGTCGCACTCAATCCGCACATCGTCACCGTCGCCCAAAACATCAACGGACGTCCCGGCAACGCCATCCTCGGCGAGGAAACCCGCATTGTATATGGCGCCGAGTGCATGCGCGACCAGCTGCTCGGCTGCGAGTTCGACATCTCCCCCACCGCGTTCTACCAGACCAACCCGCAGCAGACCGAGCTGCTCTATCAGCTCGCGATTGACGGCATGGATCTGCACCAGGGCGATGTGCTTATGGATGCTTACTGCGGTAGCGGTACCATCGGTCTTTGCGCAGCTAAAGATGCCCAGAACAAGGGGATCGGCATCATGCTGCTCGGCGTGGAGCGCAACCCGGCGGGCATTGCCGACGCACGCCGCAATGCCGAGCTCAATGGCCTCATCCGCAGTGCTTGGTTTATGGCCGACGATGCCACCGACTACATCCTAGATGCCGCCGACAACAACGAGCGCGTCGACGTCCTTTCCATCGACCCGCCGCGCGCCGGCTCCACGCCCGAGTTCCTCGAAGCTGCCTGCGCACTTAAGCCGCGCCGCATCACCTATATCAGCTGCAACCCCGTGACCCAAGAGCGCGACCTGCACCAGCTCCTCGACGGAGGCTATCGCCTGCTCAAGATCACGCCCGTCGACATGTTCCCTCACACCGACCACACCGAAACCGTAGCGGTCCTCGAACGCCGCTAACCAACCTCAGTAGATTTTTGGGACAAGAAAGGGGGCGACCCGCCTGGGCCGCCCCCTTCGCTTGGTTTATAAACTCCGCTACATCCCATTGCGCAGATCGCACACGCCGGCTGCCGCCATCTCGCGCAGCAGCGTCTCACGGTCGCGCGTCACGATCAAATCTAGCGGGAAGTGAATCTCGTCGAGCATCTTGCGCGCGTGATCGAGCTTGCCAATGGCCATGCCAATGTGGGCATCGGTTGACACGCCAATGCCCACGCCCAGCTCGGCGCAGCGCTCGGCGATCTTGCGGCATACGGCCCAATGCTCAGTGTCGACACCGTGTTCAAGACTATGGTTGTTGATCTCGATAATCTTGTGCTTGGCCTTAGCTGCCAACAGCACCTCGTCGATATCGAACGGCACGCCCGAACGTCCCGTGTGACCCAGCATGAACACCTTGGGGTACTCCAGGGCATTGATATACATCTCGGTCGTCTGGGCCAGCGTCGCGCCTTCAGCAATCTGCGGATTATGCACGCTCGCAACCAAATAATCCAAATTACGCGTAACCAAATCGAACAGCGAATGCTGACGGCTGTACGAATCGCCGGCAATATCGAGCGTGACAGGAGTGTCCTCGCCAAACAGGCTTCCGTCCAGCGAAACGATATCGGCCTCGGCACCACGCAGCACCAGCACGCCGCTCCAAATGCGCGGCCAGATATCCTGGTTGATAAAGAACTGGTAACTGCGCAGGTCATTGGGGCAAGCCGTAACCATAGAGCTCAAATGGTCGGCAGATCCGAGCACCTGCAGGCCACGCTCTGCCGCCCAGTACACATTCTCCTCAATGGTCGAATATGCATGCGCAGAGAACATCGTATGGGTATGAATGTCACAAGAAAGCAGGTAGGGCATCAGGTCTCCTTATCTGGCACGGCCGTCGCTTATATTCATTGTACGCATAGCCTTCGATAGTCGTAAAACCACTCCATCCCAAAGACACAACGTCCATGACAACGGGGTCCGGCTTAACACCAAACCACGTTTCACGTAAAACATTGTAGGCAGAGCGCTTTACTTTTAACGATACTCGTCCGCCAACTGTTTCCAAGCGGGTAGCGAATTGATAATCGTTTCGTAACTCACGCAATAGCCCAGGCGGAACCAACCCGGCATACCAAAGCTGTCCGAGGGAACCGCAAGCAACTCATACTTCTTTGCACGCTCGCAAAACGCATTCGCATCGGGTTCCAGCGCCTTCACCCACAGGTAGAATGCACCATCCGGCTCAACATAGGTGTAGCCGTACTCCGCTAGTGCGTCGGTAAGCGCGGTGCGGTTGCGCGCATAGGCCTCGACATCGCTCGGCTCATCGATGCAATCGATGATTACGCGCTGGAAGAGTGCCGGTGCGCATACAAAACCTAGCGTACGGGCAGCACCCGCAACAGCCGGCATCAGACGGGCAGCCTGCGGATTGGTGTTGGGAACCAAGATCCACCCCACGCGCTCGCCCGGCAGCGACAGTGACTTGGAATACGAGTAGCACACGATGGTGTGCTCGTAGATCGAGGGCACCCAAGGCACCTCGGCACCGTACACAATCTCGCGGTACGGCTCATCCGAGATGAGCATAATCGGATTCTCGGGATCGCGCTGAGCGTTGGCCTCGCGCAGAACATTGGCCAGTCGCGTCAGCGTGTCGCATGTATATACGGCACCGGTCGGATTGTTGGGAGAGTCAATGATGACGGCCGCCGTCTTATCGCTGATCGCCTTGAGCACGTTGTCCACGCTCAGCTGGAACGTATCTTCATCGGCGAGCGCCTCAACACACGTACAGCCGGCCTTCTCAATCCAAACGCGATACTCCGGAAAGTACGGGGCGATAACAATAACCTCGTCGCCCGGGTTCGTAACGGCGTTGAGCGTGCAGGTGAGCGAAGCCGCGGCACCCACCGTCATAAATACGTCTTTGCCCTCATAGCTCGTGCCAAAGCGGCGGTTGAGCGATTCGGCCACAGCGGCACGACATTGCGGCAGGCCCGGTGCGGGCGTGTAGCCGTGCAGCTGGTCGCTCGGCAGCTCCAGGGCCTTCTTAATCGACTCAGCCACAGCAGCGGGCGCCGGAACGCTCGGATTGCCCAGCGAAAAATCGAATACGTTTTCCGCACCGATCTGCGCCTTGCGCTCAAGGCCATAGCTAAAAATCTCACGGATGATGGAGCTTTCCGCGCCGCGAGCATACATAGTTTCGTTGATCATCTGTTCCCCTTTCGCATAGGCGCTATTGTACGCTTTAGCCGAGCAAAGTGCCGCAGCAATGTTGATTGGGGACAGACGACCCCATATCGCTCAAAAGAAAAAGCCTCCACAAGTTTCCCCGCGGAGGCTTTTGTTACAAGGACTATTTGTCGGCGTCGGTGTCGGCACCGGCATTGACGGCATGGTCATCGTCAGCACCATCGGATGCGGCTTCGGCATCCTCCTGCATGGCCGCCTGCGCAAAGGCCGCGGCATCAGCCGCCAGCTCCTCCTCGCTCATACGAGGCGCGCGCTTCTTGGTCGACATGCCGGCCGCCTTGGCATTGCGCTCCTCCTTGGCCGCCAGGATATCACCCTCGCGCTCAAGGTAGGCATCCCACTCGTTGTCGAGCAGGGCGTTCACGGCGTCGCCTTCGACGGTCTCGCGCTCAAGCAGCACCTTCGCCATCAGATCGAGCTGATCGCGACGGGCGTCCAGGATCTCGACCGCACGACGATGGGCCTCACGCATAATGCGCTGAACCTCGATATCGATGCGGCGCGCCGTCTCCTCGGAGTAATCCTGGTGATCGGCGTAATCGCGACCAAGGAACACCTGATGTTGCGCCTCGCCAAACACTTGCGTGCCCAGCTCCTCGCTCATGCCCAAGCGCGTGACCATCTCGCGCGCCATCTTGGTTGCGCGCTCCAGATCGTTGCTCGCGCCCGACGTAATGTCATCGCACATGAGCTCCTCGGCAACGCGACCGCCCAAGAACACGGCGAGCTCGTCGAGCATCTCGTTCTTGGTCTTGAGGAAGTGGTCCTCCTGCGGAAGCTGCAGCGTGTAGCCCAGAGCCTGACCGCGGCTGACGATCGAGATCTTGTGGACCGGATCGGAGTGCTCCAGGATGTGGCCCACCAAAGCGTGACCGCTCTCGTGGTAGGCAATCGTGGTGCGCTCGGCCTCGGTCATCACGCGACCCTTGCGCTGCGGTCCGGCAATCACACGCTCCATCGATTCCTCGACCTCGTCCATCGAGATCACGGAACGATGGCGGCGGGCAGCCAGCAGCGCAGACTCGTTGAGCAGGTTCGCCAAATCGGCGCCAGTAAAGCCAACGGTCATCTGGGCGAGTTTCTCAAACTTAACGTCCTCGTCCATCGGCTTGTTCTCGGCATGCACGCGCAAGATTTGCTCGCGGCCCTTCACATCCGGACGGTCGACCGTAACCTGACGGTCAAAACGGCCGGGACGCAGCAATGCCGGATCCAGGATGTCAGGACGGTTGGTCGCAGCGATCAGGATGACCGACTCGCTTTCCTCAAAGCCGTCCATCTCGACCAGCAGCTGGTTGAGCGTCTGCTCGCGCTCGTCGTGACCGCCGCCCAAGCCAGCTCCGCGCTGACGTCCCACGGCATCGATCTCATCGATGAAGATGATCGACGGGGCCTGGGACTTGGCCTCCTTAAAGAGGTCACGCACACGGCTGGCGCCGACACCTACGAACATCTCGACAAAGTCGGAACCCGAGATGCTAAAGAACGGCACGCCCGCCTCGCCGGCAACGGCCTTGGCCAGCAGCGTTTTACCGGTGCCCGGAGGGCCAACCAGCAACACGCCACGCGGGATCTTGGCGCCCAGCTTGCGATAGCGATCCGGATCGCTCAAAAAGTCACGGATCTCCTCGAGCTCCTCGACTGCCTCGTCCACTCCGGCAACGTCTTCAAACTTGACCTTGGGGCGTGTGGCCTCGTTGGTCTTGGCGTTGGTCTTGCCAAACTGCATGTTCCTGTTGTTGGCGCCCATCATCTGGCGCATAAAGTAGAACATGATGGCGATAAGGGCGATCGTCGGAAGCACACTCATCGCCAAGTCGCCCCAAAAATCGGGATCGTTGGTGTTGACGATGTACTTGGTATCGGGGTGCTCCGCCATGAGCTCGGCAAGCGAATCGGAGCCGACATAGGTCGAAGAGAAGCTCTTGAGCTCGCTCGTATCGCCCTTGTCCTTTTTTGTCTTCCAGTAATGACCCGTCACGCTTCCGTCTTGAACCGTATAGGTCAGATCTTCGACGCAATCCTGCTTGATGGCGCTGACCATCTCGCTCGTCGCGAGCTTAACGGTATTGCTGGAGCTGGCAAAGCCGGAACCCATATTAAAGAAGGCATAGCCCAGAAGCGCGCAAGCCAAAAGAAAATACAGCCAGCCCGTACGCGTGGGCTTCTTGCCTCCGGGCATCCCCGGGATCTTTGGGTCCCGGGGAGTCTGGGAATTGTTGTCGTTACGGTCGTCGGGCATCTTACGAATAAACCTCCGGTTTCAAAATGCCCAGATACGGAAGGTTGCGATAGCGCTCGGCATAGTCGAGGCCGTAGCCCACCACAAAGGCATCGGGGCAATGGGTTCCAACATACTTGGGCGTGATGGCCGAGACGCGGTCCTCAACGTCCTTCCACAGGAAGGCGGCGACCTCCAGAGAAGCGGGCTTGCGGCTCTCGAGGTTCTTCATCAGATACTTGAGCGTCAGGCCCGAGTCCAGAATGTCCTCGACAATCAGCACGTCGCGACCGCGGATGTCGATATCCAGGTCCTTAATGATACGCACGATACCCGAGGACTTCACACCGTCGCCGTAGCTCGAAACAGCCATGAAATCGATGTTGGTCGGCAGCTCGATCTTACGCATCAGGTCGCCCATAAAGACCACGGCGCCGCGCAGGACCGCAATCAGCACCAGATCCTTACCCGCGTAGTCGCGCGTAATCTCCTCGCCCAGGCGAGAGACGATACCGTCGATATCCTCCTGCGTAAACAGAACCTTCTCGATATCCGGATGTTGAGAAGCCATGACAACCCTTTCTTGTGCTTATCGCCCACACACCGCCGTATGGACGCGAACTACACATTCTAGCAGCGCACGGGGTAAATTTACCAGCCCGTGCGCCATCAGCGCGGGAATACCGTCAACGTCGCACAGAATAGCAGGCGTGGGACGCTATTCCGCATCGACCACGCGGAGCAGATATGCCACGCGCGTTGCGGCCGTGCACTTAAAACGCTCGTCCGCGCGAACTCCGGCGACCCACACCACGGCACCCCCCGGCGCCGTCCTCACCATGGGCACGCCGGCGCGCTCGGAAACGGGAATGCGAGCCTCACCTAGCAAATCGGATACTTTCTTGCTTCGGCCACTCATCCCTAACGGGCACATCACGTCTCCCGGCGCGGGACCGTCCACCCACAGGCGCGCCAATCGCGCCTCGGCAGGGATCTCGCCACGCGAGCCCGCCAGGATCCGCTCACTATCGCTGTCGGCAAAACCCAGGGCAGCCGCGTCTACCAAAGCTGTCACTTCCCCGGCAGCCGCAAGCTCACGGGCGCGGCGCACGATATCGCATCCCGGCTCAACAGCCATCGGTTCTGTGACCAGCATACGTCCCCCGCCCAACGGCAAACGACCGGGTACGGTAACCCAGCCCGCGACCAGGCCCTCGCGAGCCGCCGGCGCCTTAAACGCCAGCATGCCAAACTCAATGCGTGCGTCAATCCCCGCCGGAAGCGTGACCGAGCCGGTGCCCTCGGCAACGCAGGAAAGGACTCGCTCCACATGTCGCATCTCGGGACGAGCGTCCGGATCGATGCGCTTAATCGCCAGTCGCACGATGCGCCGCGCGATTACCACCTCGGCCGCAGCCAGGCGCCTGGCATCGAGCACCAGCGCACCCGCTGCCTCTTTGCGCAAACAGCTTCGAAACGCCTGTGCCGAAAGCTGAGACAAAAACGCGTCCTCATCGCCTAAGATCTCGCAGGCGGCGCCAATCGTCTTGCAGACGCTCGCGTTGCGCTGCACCACCACTGGCATTACTCGATGGCGCACGTAGTTTCGCAGATACGAGATATCCTCATTGCTCTCGTCTTCACGCCACGGCTGACCATGTACCTGTAGATAGCCCACGAGCTCGCCATGAGTTAGGTCGAGCAAGGGACGTACCACGATATTCCTCCGGCGAGGAATGCTCGATAGGCCAGCGGGGCCCGAACCCTTAATCGCGTTCATCAAAAACGTTTCCGCGCGATCCGAAGACGTGTGCGCGGTGCAGATACGAGCCGCCGTTCGCGGTGCCCCAGTCTGGGCGCAGAGCTCGCGAACATACCTCCGCGCCGCGGCATAGCGCACTTCGCGGGCCGCGGCCTCAATATTGCCCGACTCCCCATCAAAATAAGCGTGCTCCACGCACAGCGGTAAACCATATTTCGCGCAGAGCTCACGCACAAAGGCCTCGTCGCCATCGGACGCCTTGCCGCGCAGATGATGGTTTACATGCAGCACATGCAGGCGCTCGCGAGCAATGGGGGCAACACCGCGCCCGTCTTGGATATCCAGCTTTGATGTGCACGCCATAAGAAGCAGTGCCGTCGAGTCCGCGCCGCCTGATACCATGAGCACGACAGGAGCAGCCTGCTGCCTCGTTCGGGTCTCATCGACTGCCCCGGGCACGGCATGGCGTCCGTAATGCTGTGATACCGTAGGCATTTGCTTCCTCCTCTATTCGTCCGCACCCATTGTATCCTTTGGAATCTTATGTCTCGTCTGCACCTTCATATCCTTGGCAGCGGCTCAAAAGGCAACTGCGCGCTCATCGAAGGCCCCCGGGGGCTCATCATGATTGACGACGGTCTTTCTCGCCGCGAGACATTAAAGCGCATGGCAGAACTGGGACTCTCGGCAGACAACGTCTCGGCTCTTCTCATTACTCATGAGCATAGCGATCACATCAAGGGTCTCGATGTCTGGTGCAAGCACTGGCACGGTCCCCTCTTTGCCAGTAGGGGCACACTTTCGAGCAAAGAAAATCTTTCGCATCTGCCTGTCGAGGAATTCGACCCCGGTGACACCCTATCCATTGCCGGCATCCACGCGCAAACCTACTCAACATCACACGATGTCATCAATCCAGTCGGCTATCGATTCGACACCCTCGATGATTCCATCGGCTTTGCCACCGACACCGGAGAGCTATCGAGCCAAGCCATGAACACCCTCAAAGATTGTCGAGTCCTCGCACTCGAAAGCAACCACGATGTGACCATGCTGCGCGAGGGAGAATATCCCCGCTTTCTTCAGGAGCGCATCCTGTCTGAAAGGGGACACCTCTCCAATGGCCAAGCCGCCGAAGCCGCGCGCGAACTTGTTACCGATCGCACCGAACAGCTCATTGCCATGCATATCAGCCAAGATAACAATCGTCCGAGCCTTACCGTCAAAAGCTATGCCAAAGCTCTGGCCGCAACCCTGGATGACGAGGTCGGCAGCTCCGCAACCCTTCTCCAAGGATCGCGAAAACTCTCGATACGCCCTGCGAGTCAGTATCAACCGGCAACCATTCAATAGACTGTCCTAAACAACAAAAGGGGCCGGGAATCGCTTCCCAGCCCCTTTTGTTGTCTTTTAATAGCGAAGAACACCAACGAAGTTATTCGATGGAGATCTTCGTAACGTTCTTCTTCTCGACGATCTTGGGAACCGTAACGGTCAGGATGCCGTCAGCGTACTTAGCCGAGAGGCCCTCGCTCGAAGCGTCCTTAAGATACACGCCACGCGTCGCGCTGTACGAGCTGAACTCCTTCTGCAGGAAGTTCTTGCCCTCGTTCTCCTCGTCTTCCTCGACATTCACGCTAATGGACAGACGGCCCTCGTTAAGCTCGACATCGATATCGTCCTTGGCGACGCCGGTCAGATAAGCCTTGACCTCATAGCCATCGCCCTTATCCTCAACGTCAACGGGGAACGCCTTAGAGGCAATCGAGCTGTTCGCTAGGTCGCTCATATCATCAAACAGATCGAACAGCGAGCTTGCAGAGGGACGAACGCCAAAAACCGAACGATAAGGAACCATGCTTGCCATGTTTACCACTCCTTTATAGGACTGCCGAGTCATCTTCCAGGTGACTGGGACTTCTTTTGACGCTCTTATATATGCCCACCCAGTGCTCATATATACATCGACTATAAAGTTTTTTGAGTCCAGTACTATAAGCATATCTAAGTGCGTATGACTTAGGTTTTAGGAAGGTTAAGGTTCTTTGAACCAGAGCTTAAATACCGAGTATGTCCCCAGCTACAAATAACAAGGGGCTTACAATGAGCGCGTACACGTTGTTGGTAACGAGCTAAAGGGCATCATGGACGACCAAAACCAGAACAAAATGTTTATGCCGACGCAGGGGGAAGATACTTCCACGCAGCCGCCACGGTTCCATCGTCCCCACATCTCGCAAGAGCCCATTAATGATCCGGAGCCCGAGTATGTGACGAGAAATCGATATCAAACACTCGAGGATGCCCAAACGGGGCGTAAACATATGGGCGTCGCCTCGGGAGACCCTGTATATCTGAAAGACGCACCATTATCTAAAAACAGCGCAGCTAGTGATGAGCCGATGAAAGCATCCGCCACTCATCAACAAAGAGGTCCTCGACCAAAGCAAACCTTGACGCATTCGGCTCGCTATCTCGAAACGCCAAAACAGGGAAAATCAATCTTCGTTTCATCAAGTAAACGACGCAAGCAGCATCGACTGACAATCCTGCTTTTGATCATTGTGGCCATAGCAGTTGCCCTTGTTATTCGATTTATCTTCTTTAAATAAAGGCTCAATACCAAAAACGATAAGATCGTCTGGTGTAATAGAGTCATTTACGCCCCATAAACGCAAAAAAGGGGGAGGCCGCGAGGCCTCCCCCTTCCAAGTTCGATGACGGCTCGGTGCCGTCCACCGGTCAGCGGCGCCCTGGCCTCCCACGGGCTGACCCCGCAGTACTCTCGGCGCGATGGGGCTTA
>NZ_JBBNMZ010000016.1:0-34289 GCF_040098165.1 Collinsella sp. CLA-JM-H32 | reverse complement strand
ATTCTTGACGGCCTGAACAATCGTCAATATCGGTCGGAGGGGTGGCTTTGTAAAGCCGTTTGTCTCCACCCGCGTAGCGGGTGGTTCAAAGCTGGCCGCTGCGCGGCCAGCAGACTAAAGTCTTGAAAAGAAAAGCGCGGCCCATCCGGACCGCGCTTGCGCTCTCCTCCTATTTCACCCCGCGACGTAGACCGTCCGGCCCGTCTCACAGTCGATGGTCTCGGCGTCCCCGAAACCGACCCGGACGGCCGCCCATCCGCCGGCGGTTGCCAACGCGTCAGCCTCGGACCTCGCGGCGGCGATGAGGCGCTCGAGCTCGGCCGAGCCCGCCGGCGCGGTCCCCGCCTCGAACGCGCCGCCGTCGCCGCCTGACTCGTACTCGACGACGACCGTCGAGCCGAGCGCCTCCTCGAGGGTCTCGGTCAGGCCGCCCATGCCGTCGAGGGCGTGCCCGGCGACCGTGGCCAGCGGGTAGCGGGCCATCCCGGACGCAGCCGAGCGGCCGGCCATCCGGAGTATGCCGGCGGCTGCGAGTGCCTTGAGGAGTGCCGCGGGGACCGCGGCGTCGATGGCGATGTTGCCGTGCCCGCGGCACCACTCGGCCGCAGCCGGCACGTTCGCCGTGAGCACGCCCCACTCGGCCATGTAGCCCTCGGAGCGCGGGTCCGTGGCGTCGAGGAGGAGGACGGCCAGGCCGCCGCCCGCGTACTCCCCGGCCACGAGGGCGAGGCGGACCGCCTCGCCCATGGAGTCGAACACGACCGTGACCATGCGGCTACCTCCTCCTGACGGCGCTGAGCGGCTTCGGGGAGAAGTGCTCGTCGCGCTCGACGGCGGCGAACCCCATCTGGCGGTTCAGATCCTCCATCTCCTTGATGCTGAAGTAGCCGAGCTCGTCGTCGTAGCCCTCGACGAGGCCGAACGCCTCGTCCGTTCCGTCGAACTCGAGCAGCCACCAGTCCCATCCGTTCACGCACGAGAAGTAGTGGGCGTAGACCGTGGGGTCCTCCGCCCCGTCCTGCTCGTAGAGCCTCGGCACCGTCTTGGCGATTTCCTCGGTCATCAGCTGCTGCATGTCTTCCTCCGTTCCGGGCACGTGGCCCTCAACATCTCGCCCCTGCGGGCAAAGCCGAATGGCGACGCCGCGCGTCGTCGTCGGCTTTGCTCCCTGCAAAGCCGCACCGGAGCGAAGACGGGTCAAGGGAGGTCCGTGACGACCTCCACCAACCGGAGCGGAGCGGAGGTTTGTGCGGGGTCTCATGGGCCCCCTTGACGCGGCGTAGCGGAGGTGCCACCCCGCCGCGAAGCCGTGGCCATACGGCGGCGCATGCCGGATACCGGCGGCAGCAAAAGGGCCCGCCGGCGGCGGGCCCGAAGGGGAGAATATGGATTACGCATCGTTTCCGGGAAGGGGCATCCATGACAGAAGCCGAGCAGAACCAGATCTTCGATATCAGCTACGAGATGCGCGGGCTCGCGGCAACGCTCCTCGCGGCGTCTCGCGGCGACCTACAGGATCCGGACAGAATCGTCGAATATGCCGCAGGCCAAATCGACCGATTTGCCGACAATCTCGCGTCATGCATTACAGGAAAACCTTTCGACTCCGACGAGCGCCTTGATGGCCTTACGCCTAGCGGACGTTTTTGACGTTTGGCGGTTGCTCTGTGACATGATAAAAGACCCCCAAGTAGCCCGGAAAGCACGCAAAGAGGTCTTAAAGCGAAAGGGCACCGCGTATGCGTTGCCCGCCACTTCGCATTGTAGCCGATTGCTTGAGCGATTTTGATATGCAGCATTTTGACCCTGACGAGCGCTCGTCACTTTTTTGAACGGGACATTCGGAGGACAGAGGCCTTTTGACGTACGACGTTTACGTTCCGGCGACGGGCCTACACCCCCACGTCGTTCTTGGTGAGGGTGTTGTCGAACGCCCAGACCCACCAGCGCAGGTGGTCCTCGGCCCCGTGGATGTCGTCCTCCTCGTGGTAGTGCTCGAGCATGAGCTGGGTGCGCCACCGGCCGAAGCGAACGGTGTAGGTGGCCGTCTGGGCGTTCTGCACGATAGCCCCGAAGGGCTCGATCTCGAGGATCTGATCGATGGTGAAGCAGCGCCCGTCCGGCCAGCAGACGCGGATGGGGACCATGGTCCCGTCGGCGTTTGCGCGGGCGTAGACGTCGACGTACTGCTTGTGGACGCGCCGGCCTGGCCTGTCGCCGCGGGCGCGCACCGTGATGCCGCCGCCGAAGTCCTTGGTGTGATCTGTCACGCGGGCGTCACCGCCATGCCGCTGCCACGCTCGACGAACCAGTCGCCGTGCTCCCACCAGACCGTCTTGCGCTGCTTTGCGATGCAGACGTCGTAGCGCACGCAGAGATTGCCGAAGAGGGCGCGGCCGAACTCGGAGCGGAAGTAGATGGACTCGACCTGCCAGGAGCGGCCGTCGGGCCAGTGGATGGTGACCGGGTCGGACGGGCCGCGGTCGGGGTCGTCGGTCCCGTTGACGTCCACCGGGATGTAGATGCGGCGGTCCTCCGTGGGGATGCCGCAGGTGCCCGCGAGGGAGTGCTTCTTCATGATCATATGCCCTACCCCAGTACATGTGTTCGTGTTTTGCTTCTACCAGTATCGAACGAACGTTTGGTTTTGTAAAGCGAACATGGTGTGGGGGTTGCGTGGTTGTGTCTGGGCGGGGTGGTAAAAGGGCGAGTGCTCGCGTTGGTCTATCATCTGATGCCAATACGAGCGAATGGGAGCCATCTTGTTTACTTACTATCATGTCGATAAATGGGGAAATCTCGTCGGCGTCGATCTGCTTCCCTACATCGTTGCGGCCGTTGTCTCGATTGTTCTCATCTGCTGCGTCGTCTCTCTGGTGCGAAGAGTCCTGGCGAATCCCTTTCACTACCCATACTTCGTCGAGCGGTTCGATGTCTCCGGCAGACGCAACGTGAAGATCGACGACCTGATAGATCGCTTTATGCTCGAGCCCGCCAACTGGGAAAAGATAGTCGCGGAGCGCTCCTACATCCAGGAGTGGAAGGCACAGCAGGAGGAATACCTGAAGACCTGCAGCCTGCGGAAGCGCCGGGAGCGACAATACGCCGAGACACTCGACGACGCGCACGCGTTCCAGTTTGTCACGTGCCGTGAGCAGACACGCTACAGGCAGAGGAACTACGTGAAGACGTCCTACAAGGTGTCCGTGGACGATAGCGTGATGGCCGTGAGCTGGGACTGGGTTGTGAACAGGCGAAACCGCCTCGCCGCCATTAACGACGAAGCGACGCTCAGGGATTACCATGCTCGCAACCAGCGGAAGCTGATGACTAAACAGCTGCGCGAGCAGATAGCGCGAAGGGACAACTACACCTGCCAGATGTGCGGGAAGTACATGCCCGATGGTGTTGGATTGCACATCGACCATATCGTGCCGGTCGCTAGGGGCGGTAAGACCGTGCCGTCTAATCTGCAGGTGCTCTGCTCGAAGTGCAACGGGCGGAAGGGCGCGAGGTAGCCGCTTGCTCGCTATTCTTCGAAGAAGTCCGTGTCCACGGCCTTGATTTCGTAAACCTGCCTTGTGCTTACGCCGACACCGTAGTCGATCATGAGACCAGCGAGCGCTGGGCCGTCGACGAGCACGACCGTCTGGCCGAGTAGACCTTCTGCATAGCGTCGTGCCTCCTTCGAGAACCGGGCAGTTGTGATAACCATCCGTCCCGCGGCGACACGCTATCGGGCGATGTTCATCAACCCCAATATGCAACGTCGCCATCCACAAACCATGAATCCTCTTCAGCCGTTACTTCACCTTCCATGCGGCAGGCCAGTCGGCAGGCTGGGTCTTCTCGTTCAAGGCGGGCAGCTCGTTAACGATAGCGATCGTCTCCATCGACACAGTCACGACGCGCTCGACAAGATCGACGATATAGCGCGGATCGTCGCTGTAGTCGTTGGGATCGTTGATGATGCCCGAGGCCTTGTCCTTGCGGACCTGATAGCGATCCATGAGCCAACCGATGGCCGAGCGCCCATTGACGACGTACTCGTATGCCTCCAGTGGGATGCCGCGCAGCGTCATGCTCTCGGCGACCTTGAGGACGGACATGTCCTGGCCCTTGGGATGCTCTTCGTCCTTCTTGCACTTGCCGAACGCCATCTTGACCGTACGACCGGGGTTCGCCGAGTCGCCGTCCTCGACGATCGATGCCCATGGGTCAATCGTCTCGTAATCGAGATGAAGATGGGCGAATTTTCGACCCGCCTCCGAGAACCTAGCAAAGTCCGCGGCGAGCGGGATGCGCGGCAACTCTTTCTTGAGATTCGATTCGAAGCGTTTGCGGTACTCGGGAGAATGCAGGATGCCATAGACGTAGTAGAAAATATCGGTCTTGTTGAGCTCAATACCGCCATCCTTCTTATAGCGCTTCGGAAACGCATGCGGATAAACCTCACGAAAGACTTTGAGAGTCTCGTCCGTGATGGCGTCATGGCGTGAATAACTCTTCTCGGTATGGGTTGCACCGTCGCCGAACAGCGATGTCTGTCCACCGGGAGCCACATAGTCGTTTTCGTCAAATAGGGTCGTACCCGTCTGCTCCTCCTCATACCAGTAGAGAGGAAAGCACTGAGAATCTCCGACGAAATGCAAGTCGGGCAGATTACTTGTCACCATTGCGCTCATAGCCGAGCCGCCGGTATACACGATACATAGGTTTTCAAGGCAACGGAGAGAGCCCTGCTGGTAGGTCATTTCGGCCCCGCCTTTTCCCGTTATCTTTGAGAGGATATTGGGCTGCTGGTAGGTCCTTTCGGCCTTTTCCCTCCCGCTTGCCGCGAGAGGGAAAAGGCGGGGCTGCTGGTAGGTCCTTTCGTTCATCACACGGTCGTAGTAAACCCATTGCTTGCAGAACGGCCTATACGACCCCATTACGACCTCGTCACGGTTATAGACTAGTCGCTCTCCCTTCCTGGCAGCATCCTCCATGCGCCGTGTCCAGCTGAAGCGGATCGGATCATATTCAATTGCACGCCCCTCGCTCTTTGCAGCTTGAATCTCAGCGTCCATGTTCGTTAGCAGACGCTCCATTTGCCCCTGTACTCTCGAACGCGAGAATCCCCACGCCCAAGGGTCACGCTGCGTTTTAAGGCCCGCAGACCAGATGGTAAACATGCCGTAGGGAGGCTTTCTCTTCGTTATTCCTAGCGGCGCAAATTCATAGAACGAATCGTCGCGCTGGTTCAGCCAGTCGCCATATTTATCGGGTTCAATCGTTTGCCAATCAATATCACCATTGATTGCAAAATCTCGGATCAGCCTAAGCTTGTCCTCACGACTCAGATAGTCGCCGATATCGTGATAGTGAACAACCCCATGCTCTTTTGAGTCCGGGTTCTTAACCAACATAGTTATAGCGACGCCGATCTTAGCGCCGGCATCAAACACTTTACCGCCCTCACGCTTCCAGTCGGAAGTGTTCTGATTCCCCTTAAGGTTGAAGACGTAGATGCTGTTGAATTCTTCCACGAGCGATCGGCGGAACCCGTTGGAGGAAGATCCGTCAACCCATCCGCCGTTGCTTACGAAGCAGACAATGCCCCTCTCTTCGATTCGGTCGCTCGCCCACCTGAAGGCGCGGAAGTACGAATCGTAAAGCGAGTTCTTATTGTCGCAGTCGTTTTCGCGACATACGTCTGCGCGATGCGGCTGTCGAGCGTCGGATACTTCTCATTCTGGTTATTGTCGTTGGCGCTCGTCTGGCCTACCGAGTAGGGCGGGTTGCCCACAATCACCCGGATCGGGAGCGCGTTCTGGATACGGACGCGGTCCGTGTTGTCGTAGAACACCTCATCGTCGAGCGTGTTCGACTCCTCGGTCATCTGGAACGTATCGGTGAGCACCGCGCCCTCGAACGGCTGATAGTCGCCGCCTATGCGAGCATGGTAGGCGTACTCGATATTCACCGTCATGATGTAGTACGCGAGCAACAGGATCTCGTTGGAGTGAATCTCGCGAGTGTACTTGCGCTTGAGTTTCTCGTCGGGGATGAGGTCGCTCTCGATGAGGTGCGCCATGAACGAGCCCGTGCCCGCGAAGGGATCCAGGATGTGCACGCGGTCGTCGGCAAGCGACTGACCGAACTCGCGCTTGAGAACGCGGTCGGTCTCGCGGAGGATGTAGTCGATGATCTCGGTCGGAGTGTAGACGACGCCCATTTTGTCCGAGGTCGCCTTGAACGCGACCTTGAAGAACTTCTCGTAGAGGTCGCGGATGAGCTGCTGACGCGCTGCATCCGACTGGATGGCGGCAGCGCGGCGGCGCACGCTCGCATACACGTCGTCGAGGACCTCGGAATCCGATGCCTCCTCAATCTTATGCTCTTCGAGTACGCCCAGGAAACGTTCGATGGCGACGGACACGGGGTTCGACTTCGCAAACTCGAAGTCTCCGAACAGGGCGTCGAACACCGGGACGGTGATGATGTGCTGGGCGATCATCTCGACCGCATCCTGCTCGGTGATGCTGGGGTTTAGCGAGTCCTGAAGGCCGTGCAGGAACGTCTTGAAGCTACCGGACACCTCGTCGTTCTCGCGAACGAGTTTGCCGATACGCTCTATATGGCGCTGGGCGATCTTCGCCACGTCCTCGGCCCACTCGTCCCAGTAGATACGCGTGCCGCACTTCTTTACCAGCGTGGTCTTGACGGCCTTCTCCCAGCGCTCGACCGGGAAGAAGGTAAGCCTCATCTGCACGCCCTGCGTGATCTCTGCCGCCTTCTGGCTCTCCTCCTCCTGCTTGAGCTTGAGGTCGCCGGCATCCCACCCCTTCTGGTTGGCCGATCCGACAACCTTGTTCTTCTCGGCCTCCTGCTGGAGGGCGAGCGCGTTGACCTTTGCCTCGATTCGCTCGTCGTGCGAGCGGAGGGCCTGGAGGATGCTCCAGACGTTCGCGAACACCTTGCTGTCGTCGAGCGCCTCCTCCGGCGTCATGCCGGCTGGAACGAAAATGGGCAGGATGATGTAGCCGAAGTCCTTACCCTCGGCGCGCCTCATGACGCGGCCGACGGCCTGGACGACGTCCACCGTCGAGTTCTTGGCATTGAAGAAGATGACGGCGTCGAGGTTGGGCACGTCGATGCCCTCGGCGAGGCAGCGTGCGTTGGTGAGAATGCGGCACTCGTCCTCGGCGACGTCCCCTCCGAGCCAGGTGATGTTTCTCGTGCGCTGGTCGGACGGCATGTTGCCGTCGACGTGGCGCAGCTCGCACTTGAGCGGGAGCTCCTCGTGCTCGTCTTCGGCAAACTTCTCGACGATTTGCGAGAAGGCCTCCGTGATGGTCTTCGATGCATTGATGGTCGAGCAGAAGCCGACGGCGCGCTGTAGCGGCTTGCAATCGGTCACCATGGTCTCGACGTCATCGACGACGAGCATACCACCGAGACCGGTCGCGTCGTCGGGCGCGCCCTCGCCGTGATCGACGAGGCCCTTCCAGCAGCCGATAATCTTGCCGATGTCCGAGGGCTCCAGGCTCATTGCGTTAACGCCCTGGTCGCTCTCCAGGGAGGGCAGGCGGTCCCCGATGGCATCCTCCTGGACGGTGAGTACGACGACCTTGTAGTCGGTGAGCAGCTTCTGCTCCACGGCCTCGCCGAACTTGATCTGGTAGGCGGTGGGGCCGTAGATGGACTCGTCGTCCATGGAGGCGATGGTGTAGTCCTCCTCGGCGCCTTTGCGCTTGGCGGTCTCGCCGTAAATGCGCGGGGTCGCCGTCATGTACAGGCGCTTCTTGGCGGCAACGTTCTCGTTGAAGTGGATCTTCATGAAGGCCGAAGCCTCCGTCTTGGAGACGCCGGGGAGTGCGTTGCCGGTCGTGCGGTGGGCCTCGTCGCACACGACGACATCGAACTCGGGCATGCCGAGCGCCTGCGCGTCATGGATGACGCCGATAGATTGGTAGGTCGAGAAGATGACGACCAGCCCGTCGGGGTTTGAGTGCCTGCAACGCCTGAACGAGCGGTACAGGCTCTCGGAATTCGTCGTCGCGGGATACTCGAATGAATCGAGCGTCATCGGGATGACGTCGTCCTTGCGCGACGCCTTCGAGTCCGAGCAGACGACGAGCGAGGACATGGGCACGCGGCTCTGGCCCATCCACTCACGCATGGACTGTCCGACAAGAGAGATCGACGGCGCGCAGAAGAGGATTGTGCCGGCGGCGGGGCCGATCCAGTCCTCGACGAGGCGGAGGGACATGAGAGTCTTTCCCGTGCCGCACGCCATGATCGCCTTGCAGCGGTCAAACTCCGCCCACTTCTCCTCGATTGCCGCGACCGCGCGCTCCTGATGAGGGCGGAGGTCGTAGGTCACCCGCTCGCCGGCGGGAACACCTTCGATAAACGGGGCCCAGTCGATATTGGAGGCCGCCATCTTGGCGGTATCGATGTACATGGATCCGCTGGCGTCGATTTGCTTCTGGAGGTTCTTTCCCGGACCCTTCGCCGTCGTCATGACCATCAGGGAGTCGACGCCGTCGATAAATGCCGCATGGGCGAAGAACGAGTCGCAGATGCCCTTGGGAAGGTCCTTCTCGCCGTCATAGCACTTGCATTGGATCGCCCACCATTCCCCCGCCTCGGCGGTCTGGGCCATGAGGTCGATTCCGTTGTCTTGGGTGTCGTGGACGGGACAATCATCCCATTCGAGTGCCTGGGCTATCGTCCCGACACGGGAGAAGAACAGCGCGTAGAAAGGGTCGTTCTTGAGATAGTAGACGCAGGCCGCCTCGTACTTGTCACCCTTCTCCTTGGTCGTTGCCGACCCGTTGACGATAGGGTCAAGGGCATCGTAGACGGTCTTCATATAGCGACTCCTTCGTTACAGCTCAGATGTCATCATTTTAGATAAAGTCATTTATCGGTTAATGCTCATTTGAAGGCGAATCGGCGAAGAGAAATACAGTATTAGCAACCTCTCATCAAAAAGCCCGGCATAGCCGGGCTCAACTATATTCGAATGTCGATGATGATCATTACGCAGTCGTGCAAACCGTTTTCTTTAAACAGTCAAACAGCTTGTCGACTTCTTCCGCTTTAGCGCCGAGACGCAGATAGTAGCTACGCAGCTCCTTTCCTGAATAAATCGACGACAGAATGGTCGCAAGTTTATTTAGACGACGCTCGTCGAGAAGCTCGTACAGCATGCTGACTTCTGTCTTGTCCCTCGAATAGCCCAGATACGACACTAGCAGGTTCTGAACCGAGCGATACTTATCCAAAGTCCTGTCTTTGTTGTTCGAGCCGTACAAATCAGCGCTATTCCAGGCTGACACCATTTGTTTCGCCGAAGCGAACTCGAACTCAGATCCCGTTGCAATCGCCTTCAACGTCGCTTCAACTGCAGCTTCATCTTGGTCTTTACCGGTAACCCAGAGCCATTTCCCCTTCACGAACCAATCGTCATTGATTATTTCTTGATTCTTCATCACCTTCTTAAGTCTTTTAGAGCTCTCCTCTTCGATCAACTTCGGAGCATTCCTTACCCCCACACCCCGCCCCTCATTCTTCAAGCCTTCTTTCTTACAGAGCAACGACCACTCTTCAGGGGTGACAGTCGTCTTGATATGGATGATGGGGGTGGGGGTATCGGCACCGTTCATAGAGTCCATCTTGGTCGTTAAGCCAGCATTTTCGACAAGCGCAGCACCGTTGGCGGTACGCTCGGCAGCGCCACACGCGTCAGTGACGTGCGCGGCGACGCCGCGCGTACCGCCAACGGGCAGCGCGGCGTCGAGGCATGCGGCGACCGGCTTAGCAGGCATGGTTGCTGCTCTCCAGAGATGCCAGGTACTCAACCAGGTCGGCCTTATCGACACGCCAGGCTCGACCAATCTTGACCCCGCCAGCGGCTTTAAGAACCTCAATCGCCGTCGTCTTACAGACATGGAGAAGTACTGCGATGTCGCGAGCAGTTACGTAAGCGTGCGGGATTTTACCCAACGCGCGGCACCACTCCTTGCGCCTCACCACACCCATTTGATTTGCATTCATATCGTCCATTTGAACTCCCTTCGTTTATATCGAATGCAATTTATAAACTAGGCTTTACCTCGGCGGATGTCATATATAAGATGTGAATAGAACGGTATTGAATTATTTTCGGATAGTAAGGAGAGAACGATGAACTGCCCCGCAATCAAAGTACCGGCATCTATGCCGGCGGAAATCATGCCTTGGACGCTTCCCTCGTGCCGGGAAAAAAATGCTGAAATCTTCGGAATAGAACGAATCGCGCTTATCTGCAAGCCCCATTCGATTGCCTACGGCATCCCTTCGGGCTTCTCAACCGGAACCCTTTTGGACGTAGATCTGAATGATCCAAAGAAAATCATTCAGTTTGTTGAGAGGTATGGACTTCCAACCACTCCATATGCGAACCAATCTGAACGCGTTGAAAAACGTTTCATCTCAAACGACGTCTTCTCCGATAAGCCGGAGCAGGATGGTCTAGATATTTGGTATGACGCATTGAATGCATCAGAAAGAAGCGCTGAAATCAGCTCGAATCGTGATTGCGCCCTATTTAATAGCTTCAAGGATAAGGGCCGCTCACAGGGAACCGAGGTCGCCAACTTAACCGAGGGCATCAGGTATAAGAAGGAACAGGTCATTTTGCTGGACGATCTCGTTACAACGATGGCATTCATGCAATTAGCCACGCTTCTATTTACAGGCAAAGCAGCTTACGGTGACCGTGCATACGACTACGTCTTGCATCAGGTATGCATCTCTCAGAACAAAGATATTTTTGAAAATAGATTTTCGCAGTTGCGTTGGGCACTTCAAATGATCGATGCCTCCGAGCCACAGCTAGCAGTAGCTAAACCCGGCACATTTGAAATGGAGGAGGGGACTAAGATCTGGGTGAGCGATCAATTCGAGTCGATAGAGATAGCCCTTGCAACATTCATTGATCTCGCCATCAACCCTTATCCTGAACGTCATGCCTTCATTCAAGAGCAGACTTTGCGTCGAATGGTCAACCGGAATTTAAACGATCAAAATCTAATTTACGGAAGCTTGACAAGAGCCTGGGCGATACAGCTACTTGAAACCCTTGAGAGCCATTTCTCCTGGAACACTTGTCGCGTATGCGGGCGACCGTACAAGATTCGTCAGCAGACAATGAAGGCCTACGTCAAACAGGAGGATGCAAACGAAGATCGGTTCAAAGATCGAAACAATGCGCGCG
Source organism: Collinsella sp. CLA-JM-H32 (assembly GCF_040098165.1). Lineage (NCBI taxonomy): Bacteria > Bacillati > Actinomycetota > Coriobacteriia > Coriobacteriales > Coriobacteriaceae > Collinsella > Collinsella sp. CLA-JM-H32. The sequence continues at coordinate 23,041 of NZ_JBBNMZ010000016.1, read as the reverse complement.
ATAAAAATGGCTATTGCTGTAAAGCGCACGAGCAGCGCGTCCGACGTAAAAAAGACAAGAGGATCAGCAACGATCAACTGGATAAAGCCGCTCGCAAAATGGATGAACATGGCCGGTAAAATGACGGAACTATGAATATCAATAATTCAATTTAGAGGCTAAAACCCGTTTTATTGCACACGCCATTGCACAGTCCATTGCACACAACAGCCCCAAAACAAGAACGCAGGTCAGAGAAAATAACCTCTGACCTGCGTTTTTGTTAATGGAGCCAGTGACAGGAATCGAACCTGCAACCCACTGATTACAAATCAGTTGCGCTACCGTTGCGCCACACTGGCACACTTGGCGCTTTCGCGCGAAGCCTGTTAAGAATAATGGAATTGCGGACGGGGCGCAACAGGCCGCACGGCGTTATACAAATATGCAAAATCCAGCAACAGCGCGTACCAGGCCCGTTCATTTCTGTCTGTGCGCCCTCAATCTTAAAACCCTTCGCAAGAACGAATAGTTTTAATTACAATTGGCTATATAAAATTATTCGTTCTGGCGAAGGGTTTCTCGATGTTGACTACCAAGGAAGCTGCCGAACTGCTCGGCATCACCCCGCGCAGGGTGCAGGAGCTCATTAAGAACGGCGCGCTGACCGCCCGCAAGGCTTCTGGCGTGTGGCTTGTCGACAAAGACAGCGTAGACACGCGACTCCGCTCCGCAACCAAAAGAGGGGGACGGCCTCGTCGTGGGCATGGGAAAAGCGAAGTCGCATTTACCCTCATGAACCGCACGCATGAAGTGGCCCAGCTGGTCTACAGCAGATCACGGAAAGACTTCACCCACATCGGCGCCGACGTCGATCGTGCCCACGCCCCTATTGGAGTTTTTGCTCCCAGCAAACCTGTATCGCTCAACTCTTTCCGCACTTGGTGGCGCGGCCGCGGTATCCCGCTCGCACGCATTGGGCTAGCCTCCCTGCTTGCAGAAGCCGCAGTCGATGTTCCCGATGAACTCGTACAGCGAAATCTTGGCCTCTCCTTATCCGACCAATATTGGATTAGGCCCCAAGACTCCGGTCTCGCGTGGGAAGATATCAATTTCTTCAATAATGCTTTTGACGACGTCTCTCTCAGCATCGCGCCCTTCGCCCCAGAGGGCAAGGCAGCTGCCGCAAAGCCCGACAACACCTCGGACGGCAATCTTCAAAAGTACTGGACATGCGAGGATGACCGTCGAATCCTCCACAAGGCAGGTGCGCATCTAAACCAGGAACCCTATAACGAGATGGTGGCGACTGCACTTCACCGTCGCATCCTAAACGCTTGCGATTATGTACCCTATTCGCTCGAAGGCGCGGGTACTTCTGCCTTGAGCACATGCAATGTCTTCTTAACTGACGAAGAAGAATATGTCCCTGCGTTCTATGTAAACCAGCATGCAAATGCAGACGAGCGACTAACCGATTACGAACGGTATGTAGCAAACTGCAAGGAGCTTGGAGCGACAGATATAAAAGACGCCCTTGACCGCATGATCGTATGCGATGACATCATTGCCAACTACGATCGTCATTGGCGCAACTTCGGCCTCGTGCGAAACGTCAACTCACTGGTCTGCAGACCAGCCCCCATCTTCGATTCGGGCTCATCACTCTGGTGCAACATATCACTAGAGGAGCTTAGGGCGGGAGAGCACAGTTTTACCAGCGCACAATTTCATTCAAGCCCCGCCAAACAAATGTTGCTCGTCGAGGACATGGGCTGGTTTGACGGCGACAAACTCGAAGGCTTCGTTGACGAGGCAATCGAGATTCTGTCCAGAAACGACGCACTCACGGCAAGGCTGCCATATCTAAAAGAGGCGCTAACATGGCGCCTCCGTAGAATGATCGACATCGCTGAATGGAGTTAGCAAGACAGCGTCGCGCCGTCAGCTCCCCTATCTCCCGCGCAGGGCCTTGAGCTTGGCCAGGGCATCGGGGCTCAGGCGGCTGCCCAGGGTCATCTTGATCTGCGGAGCTTCCTCTGCCTCGTGAACGTCGTTATCGATCTGTTTGATCTCGTCCACCAGCATACGGCTCGAGATGCGCGTAACGCCCTTGCCCATGACGACGGCCTGGATCGTGCCGTCACTCGATACCACGGAGCACGCGCGGCCTTCCTCGCGTGCCTCGATACAGAGCTTCTGCACCACGGTATCGGCAGAGACGCCCGTCGGCGAAAACTCGATGCGCACGCCACGGGCCGGCAGATTGGGGCGCTCGCTGGAGATATTGCCCGCGCCGTCGAACACGATTACGGCCTCGTAGCGGCCTTGGGCAAACGCGGCAACGTCGTTGATGAGGGCAGTGCGCGCCATATCGTGAACGTCGCTGGAATACGGATCGTCGGAATGGTCGTACACGAGCTTTTCGTAGCGCGGCGTGCAGTGGATCACGTTGTAACCGTCGACCACCAGCAGCTCGGGCTTGTTGGAGTGCACCGTCGAGACTGGGTCGGCGATAGCCTGCGCAAACGCATTGCCGCCCACGCCATAGGTCGCAGCCGAAACAATCGGCTTGGCCGAGCCCTCGCCAAAGCGCTTGGCCTTGGACTTGGCGCGGTTCTTCTTGGACATGCGCTACTCCTCCCCCATGAGCTCGCCGGCATTGCGGCGCAGCCACTCAAAGCACAGCGCCGTTGTCGCCTGGGCAACATTGAGGCTCTCGGTCATGCCGCGCTGGGGAAGCTTGGTCAAAAAGTCGCATTTCTCAAGCACCAGGCGCGAGATGCCGCCGCCCTCGGAGCCCATGACGAGCGCCACGCGGCCCTCGAAGGGAGCATCCCAGCAGCTGCCCTCGGCGTGCTCGGAGGCACCGCCCACCCAAAAGCCAGCGGCCTTGAGGTCATCGAGCGCACGGGCGATATTGGGAACCTGTGCGATAGGCAGGTGCATGACAGCACCGGCAGAAGTCTTGTAGCTGCCAACGGTCACGCCGGCGGCGCGCTTGTTGGCAATGATGACGCCCGCCGCGCCCACGACCTCGGCAGAGCGCACAATGGCACCAAAGTTACCGTCGTCGGTCACATGATCGAGCACGACGACGAGCGCCGGTCCGTCACCCGCGCGGCCGAGGATGTCGGCGACGTCGGCATAGGGGAAGTTGCCAACCTCGAGCGCAATACCCTGGTGAGCGCCATGGCTCGACAGCGCATCGAGCTGCGCGCGCGGCACATACTTAATGCGGACGCCCGCGGCATTGAGGTCATCGATCAGGCGCGACAAGGCGGCATCGCGCTCCCCGCCCTCGGCAATGAGCGCACACTTGATGGGAAAACCAGTGCGTAGCGCCTCGGCGGCAGCACGACGACCTTCGATAAACTCGCCCTTGGGAGCCTGGACAGCGTCGCGGTTGCGATCGCGCTGCGGACGTGCGGCCTGGGTGCGATCGCGCTGGCCCTTGGGAGCGGCAGCGCGATCATTGCGGCGAATCGGACGCGAGCCAGAAGCAGCCTGCTTGCCGCCACGAGGCGCACGCTTGCGATTGTCGGCCATAAAGTGACCTCCTAAATACAACTATCAAACGAAACAAAATAAACGACCGCCCATGAATATTAATTCGGGCGGTCGGTACGGGTTTTCCAAGTGCCCGAGATTGCCGTGAAAGAGGAGCGACGCGTACTTGAGTACGCGAGCGACGGTTTGAACGGCAAGGTCGGGTGCTTGGGAAACCCGCGGGGATTAGAGAGATTTGATACGAGTGCCGGCGGCGGTATCTTCAATCGTCAGCCCGAGGTCCTTGAGCTGGTCGCGGATGGCGTCGGCCAGATCCCAGTTCTTGGCGGCACGGGCCTCGGCACGGGCCTCGAGAATCTTGGCAGCGGCCTCGTCCACGTCGTCGCCCGTGTAGGCAACCAAACCGGCGGCAACGCCCAGCAGGCCCAGCGGCAACTCGACCTTGGGCTCGGGAAGCTCAACGCCAAACGTATCGAGCAGCTCGGCCAGCGTATCGGCGGCAGCCAGGACTGCGGCCTTGTCGGCAGCATCGCCCGCCTGCTCCAGGTACTGGTTGCACTCGGTCACAAAGCCAAAGACAGCACCCATGGCACCGGCGGTGTTAAAGTCGTCGTCCATGCACTCCTTAAAGGTGGCACGGGTCTCGGCGGCCTTGGCGGCAAACGCCTCGGATGCTGCCTCATCGGCATCGGCCGTCGCATGGTTCGCGGCCCAGCGCAGGTTCTCGACCGTACCGGCGATACGCGTGAGCGAGTTCTCGGCACCCTCCAGGCGCTCCCAAGAAAAGTCGAGCGGCGAGCGATAGCTCGTCTGCAGCATCAGCAGGCGCAGGGCGGCAGCGGAGTGCTGCTCGAGGACCTCGGCCAGCGTAAAGAAGTTGCCGAGCGACTTGGACATCTTCTCGCCGTCTACCAGCAGCATGCCCGTGTGCATCCAGGTGTTGGAGAAGCCCTGGTGCCAGGCGCAGGTGGCCTGAGCGCACTCGTTCTCGTGATGCGGGAAGGCAAGGTCGGAGCCGCCGCCGTGGATGTCGATCGGAGTGCCCAGGTAGCGATGCACCATGGCGGCGCACTCGGTGTGCCAACCGGGACGGCCCTCGCCCCAGGGGCTCGGCCAGCTGGGCTCGCCGGGCTTGGCGGCCTTCCACAGGGCAAAGTCGAGCGGGTCGTTCTTGTCCTCGTTCTCCTCAATGCGTGCGCCAACCATAAGGTCGTCGATGTTGCGGCCCGAGACCTGACCATAGTTGGGATCGCTGCGCACGGCAAAGTACACATCGCCGTTATCGGCTGCGTAAGCGTGGCCCTGCTCGATAAGCGTCTTGATCATGGCGATCATGGGGCCGATCTCCTTGGTGGCGCGGGGGCGCACATCGGGATCGAGCACGTTGGCGGCGCGCATGACGCCGATGAACTTGTCGGAGAACTCCGTCGCGACCTCGGCGGCCGTACGGCCCTGCTCGTTGGCGCGCTTGATGATCTTGTCGTCGACATCGGTGAGGTTCTGGGCGAACGTGACCTCGTAGCCGCTCGCGATGAGCCAGCGGCGAATCACGTCAAAGCTGATGAACGTGCGGGCGTTGCCGATGTGGATGTTGTCGTAGACCGTGGGGCCGCACACGTACATGCGGACCTTGCCGGACTCGATGGGCTGGAACTCTTCCTTTTTATGGGTAGCGCTGTTGTAGATACGCATTCGTTACTCCTTAACGGTTTTCTGTAGCAGGCAGACGGCCCAGGCGCCGATTCCCTCGCCCTGGCCTTCCCAACCGAGCTTTTCGGTCGTAGTGGCGGCGACGCCCACGTTTTCGACGTCAACGCCCAGGGCATGGGCAAGGTTGGCGCGCATGGCATCGCGGTGCGGGGTGATCTTGGGTTGCTGGCAGGCAATGGTGCAATCGGCATCGACAAACTCGAAGCCCAGCTCGCGCGCATAGTCCATCACGCGAGCGAGCAGCACCATCGAATCGGCACCCTCATAGGCGGGGTCGGTATCGGGGAATAGCTTGCCGATGTCTCCCCCGCGGCAGGCGCCCAGAATAGCGTCGGCCAAGGCGTGCGCGAGCACATCGGCATCCGAGTGGCCCAGCAGGCCGCGCTCGTAGGGAATGTCGACACCGCCGATGATACATCGACGCCCCTCCACCAGACGGTGGACGTCGTAGCCATGGCCAATGCGCAGGTTACTGAACATGGGGAAGGTCCTCTCCCTCGGCCATGCGGCCAAGCAGAATCGCGGTTACGGGACGCAGGTCCTCGGGCACCGTCACCTTAAGGTTATCGCGCGGGCTCTGGACACAGCGGACGCGCCCGCCCATGCGCTCGACCAGCGATGAATCGTCAGTACCGATAAAGCCCTCGGCAATCGCCGCGGCATGGGCGCGCTTCATAGCATCGACGCTAAAGATCTGCGGCGTCTGCGCGGCCCAGTACAGCTCGCGCGGCGGCGTCTCGACGATGTTGTCGCCATCGACGATCTTGAGCGTGTCGATCGCGGGCTGACCGCACACGACACCGTCGAGGGCGCGGTCGCCCACAAGCACGTCGATCGCGTGGTCGATGGCCTCGGTCGTAATGAGCGGACGAGCACCATCGTGAATGGCAACGTATTCAAAGCCCGCCGGAACCGCATGCACGCCGGCACGGGTGGAATCCTGGCGGGTATCGCCGGCATCGGCAAAGCTGATGGGCGTGTCATAGTCAAACGGGTCGATGGCAAGGCGGCGCATCTCGGCACGGCGCTCGGCAGGGCAAACCACGACGATGTGGCCGACCTTGTCGCTACGATCGAACGCACGGATGGACCAGCTCATGAGCGGACGGCCCGCCACGTTAACGAGCTGCTTGCCGCCGGGATTTCCAAAGCGCTGGCCGCTGCCACCGGCAACGACCACGGCGCATACGGGCGCCATTATGCGTTCCCCTGTTTGGTGCCCTTCATGCGGTACAGGGAGTCCGCAAGAATGGCAGGGTTGTTAACGCCAAAGTCGCCCAGGCGCTCCGGATCCTCGCTGATGTCGTCCATGAGCTCCTGCAGCGAGCCGTACTCGTCGACGATCTTCTCGGCCACGCCGTCACGCACGACGGACACGCGCGAAAGCGTGCGCAGGCCCAGCGGCGTCATGACGGAGTCCTCGTCCAGGTCGTCATAGCCCAGAACTGCCGCCACGTGCTGCGGGTCGGATAGGTCCTTAGGCGTCATACGGGCAAGCTCAGCGCGGATCTTCTCGGCGTTGGCCTCAGAGGAATCGCTTGCGTAGTCGCGGATCATCAAGTCGTATTCGGTATCCATGCTGGAGCCCGCGAGCTGCTCGAGCTGCATCTGCACGAGCTTGCCCTGGTTACCCAGCTTGACGATGCAATCCTTAAGCTCGGTCTTTGCCTGTTGCATGATCTCGAAACTCGAGAAGATGCCGGTGATGTCGGCGAGCGTAACGTAGTCGTCGAGCTCAAGGGCCGTCAGGCGCAGCAAGGAGCGGTCGAGCGACTGACGGGTGGTCTGGAGCGTGGCGACGAGCTGGTTGACCGAGCTCATGATGGTGGTGACGGGCTGGATCTCGTAGCTCTTGCCGTGAACGTACACGTTAACGACGGCGCGACGGGCCGAGACCGAGATCACGATGGCATCGGTGAGCACCGACATGCGAGCGGCAGTACGGTGACGCATGCCCGTCTCACTCGTGGCAAGCGAGGGATCGGGATTGAGGTGGAAGTTGGCGCGCAGGATCTGGGTGAGGTCGCCATCGATAACGATGGCGCCGTCCATCTTGGAAAGCTCGAACAGGCGGTTCGAGGTAAACGAAATGTTGAGCGGGAAGCCGTCGTTACCGGCAGCAAGCACGTTTTCGGTGTCGCCGACGCAGATAAGGGCACCCAGGTGACCGGCAATGATCATGTCGAGGGCGGTGCGGATCGGCTGGCCAGGTGCCGTCAGGCGAATGGCCTGTTCCATACGCTTTTGCAGCTCGTTCTTATCCAAGGCATCGCTCCCATCGTATACGCTCCATAAACGTCAATAAGTTTCTCACGGTTTGCCCCTGTGACGCCCGCAAAATCCGATGCTTACAGAATGAGCGAACACAGCTGAGAGCCCCAATCCAAATGAGCTGCTTATGTGGTAGCATCGGGATTCGCATAAATGAGGGAGTAGTCGCGTGGCCGGTTTCGCCTCCGGTGGCGCGGCAAGTCAACATACTGGCCGATGCGGCCTGACTTGCCTTAATGAACGAGACTCGTGGCTGTGCGCGCAACGCGTACGCCACGGGTCTTTTTTGTTGCTCCCCCGGCAGAAGTACACGCGGGTTCGCCCGCAGAGAGGGAGCCAGACTATGGGACTCACAGAGCTCGCGTTGCTCGCCGTTGGCCTTTCGATGGACGCCTTTGCCGTTTCCATCTGCAAGGGCCTTGGCATGAAGAAGATCAACCTTAAAGTCGCCGTGGTGCTCGGCCTGTTCTTTGGCGGCTTTCAGGCCGGCATGCCCGTAATCGGATGGGCGCTCGGCAGTCAATTCATGGGCATCATCGGACCCATCGACCATTGGATCGCCTTTATCCTTTTGGCCTTCATCGGCGGCAAAATGCTGCGGGAGGCCTTTACCGAGGACGAGGATGAGGACGAGAGCGACGGCAAGGATGCCGAAAAGATTGACCTGGGTGAGTACCTGATCCTCGCCATCGCCACCTCAATCGACGCCCTGGCCGTGGGCATCTCATTTGCCGCACTCTCGGCCGACATCGTCCCCGCCGTGTCGCTCATAGGCATCACGACCTTCATCTTCTCCGTTGCCGGCGTGGCGATTGGCCGCATCTTTGGCGCGCGCTACGAAAAGCCCGCCACCATCGTGGGCGGCGTTGCACTCATCCTCATCGGCCTCAAGATTTTGCTGGAGCACCTAGGGATTTTGGTGCTGTAAAACACCCTTCAAAACTAAACGTCCGTATGAGGCCTCATGCAGAGTTTTGCATGAGGCCTTTTCATGCAGACTTTTGCATGTCATACTAGGATGCAAAAGTCTGCACGTTAGGAGATTGCCATGGATACCCTTCCCATCACCACGCCGCGCCAAGCCGGCATCTACGTGCGTCAGGCGCGCGAGGCGCAGGGGATCACCCGTGCCGCCCTCGCTAAAAAAGCCGGTGTTTCGGAACGCCTGCTCGCATCGCTCGAGCTAGGAGACGCCACCGGCATTCGACTCGACAAGTTGCTGACCGTCTTTAACGCACTCGGCATTGGTCTCTTCGCGCAAAGCGATAACGACTCCATCGCATCGCCCTCCGAACATCCGACGACGATAGTGAACCTCCCTATCGCGAACTCGAATACCCTGCCAAAGCCAAGCGCAGGCAGACGACCCACTCGACAAGGAACGCCATCTTCCTATGGTGCCTTGCTGGCCCAAATCGCAGCCGAGCAAGGCCTTTCCGGCACTTCAAACCTCTCCTTTGGCTGCAAGGTTGTGAAATAAATGGCAGAGATGGAGCTCGCGACCCTCATTTGTGGCGAAATCGCCGGCACTCTCCGCCAAGACGAGCATGGACTCTGCAGCTTTGCATACGCCCCAACCTATCGCGGAGCACCGTTATCGCTAACAATGCCGCTTTCCAATCGCACGTATGGCCATAGCATCGTCCGCCCGTTCCTATTTGGCCTTTTGCCCGACAGTCAAGAGCAGCGTCGCGCTATTGCCACCGAGCATGATGTTGCATCCAACAACCCCGTCGCCCTCTTGTGCCATATCGGTCTAGACTGCGCGGGGGCCGTTCAGTTTTGTCGAGCCGATCAATTAGACGCCGCCCGCGGCAGGGTCTCGGCATACCGCCCGCTTACCAATTCTCAAATCGCTCACAAGCTCAAAGCAATTCGCGATGACGAAAGAGAGACATGGATGGGCTCCAACGAAAGCTGGTCCCTGGGCGGCAATCAAGGCAAATTTACACTAGCTTGGCATGATGGCCAATGGTGCGAATGTCTAGGGTCATCCCCCACTACCCATATCTTCAAAAATGGTGTCGTTGGGTTCAAACATCAGGCCTTAAACGAATTCGTCTGCATGAAAACGGCTCGGCGTGTTGGCATTCCAACTGCCAACGTCTCCTATTACACATTTGAAGACGAAGCCGCGCTCGTCGTTGAACGGTACGACAGAATGGTCAATAGCAGCGGAAATATCGAAAGGCTGCATCAGGAGGACTTTTGCCAGGCGCTCGGTGTATTGCCAATCCAGAAATACACCGCCGACGGAGGACCAACTACACGAGACATCCAAGAACGACTGATTAACACAGTCCCCCACCACATGAATCTTGTGCTTTTTACCTATATGTTGTTCTATAACGCCATTATCGGAGCGCCTGACGCACACGCTAAAAACTACTCGCTCATCCTTGGCAAAGGCACAAACGCGGCGCTCGCACCCATGTACAATGTCGCATCGGGGCTGGCATACGAGCGCATGCGCCGCCGGGCGCGCCTTGCCATGAGCGTTGGCGGCGAAAATCGTGTGGGGCGCATCGGTCCAGGCGCTATCCGCCGATACCACGGTATGGGCGACCCCGCGCTGGAGGCGGCACTCACCGATGCCGGGCTATCCGAGAAGTTTTGCTTTGCGACCATGATGGACCTCGCCTACGAGGTGCCCATTTGCATGGAAGAGGTCATGGACGAATACGCCGACCTGCCCGGCATAGCGGACCTGCGCGAGCATATGCTCGGCCCCGTCCGCGAAAACTGCCAGCGCACCCTCGACCTCATCAAGGCAGAAATGGACTAGGTGGCCTTAATTTCGCAATTATCAAACAAAAGAGAGGGGACACCCGTCGCAAAAGACCGGGTGCCCCCTCTCATAATGTCATTTGCAATCCGCTAGCACGTGGCTCGGACTGCTGCTAGCGCAACCTTTACGCAGCGAGGCGCTTGAGGACGTCGATGAGCAGCTCGTAGAAGCGCTCGGCAGAAGCGAGCTCCATGCTCTCGTCCGGGGTATGGACATCGGAGAGCGTCGGGCCCACGGCGATGGCGTCCAGGCCGTGCAGAGCCTCGGCAAACAGGCCGCACTCAAGGCCGGCGTGAATGGACTCGATGCGCAGCTCGGAGCCAAAGAGCTCTCGATAGCTCTCGACAAAGACTTCGCGGACCGGCGAATGCTCGGCATAGCTCCAGCCGGGATACTCGAACTCAAACTTGGCGTCGAAGCCCAGGACATCGGCAAGCGTCTGCAGGCGGTCCTTGAACTCGTTCTGCAGCGAGGTGATCGAGGAGCGCGGGGACAGCATAATCTTGACCTCGTCATCGGAGGTGGCGACCACGCCGATGTTGGAGGAAACCTCGACGGAGCCGTCGGTGGCGACGTTGCGGCGAATCACGCCGTTAGGGGCAAGACGCAGGGCGCGGATGAGGGCAAGCGCGGACTTCTCGTCCATGGCCTCGACCTCGGCGTCGTCGGCAATCTCGACGGTGCAGGTAAAGCCGGGGTCGAAGACCTCGAGCTCGGCAGTGACGTCGGCGATGATGCCCTTTGCGATCTGGGCCGCGGCCTCGGCGGCAGCGTGATCGGCATAGACCAGAACGGCCTTGCACTCACGGTTGATGGCGTTGTCCTTGGTGCCGCCGTTGAAGCTGACGATGGCGGGCTCGCCGGCGACCATCAGGCGGTCGATGATGCGGGCCATGATGAGGTTTCCGTTGCCGCGCTCCAGGTTGATATCACTGCCGGAGTGGCCGCCCAACAGACCGGAAATGTCGAGCGTGAGGGTGCTACCGGTCTTGTGCTCGCGCACGATGGGGCAGGTGTAGGTAACGACGACGCCGCCGGCGCAGCTGACGGTGGCAACGCCCTCCTCCTCGGAGTCGAGGTTGATCATGGTGCGGGCGCTGATCTGGGACTTGTCGAGCGTCTCGGCGCCAACCAGGCCGGTCTCCTCGTCGGTGGTGAACACGCACTCGAGGGCCGGATGGGCAATCGAATCGTCGTTGAGCACAGTAAGCATAAGCGCGACGGCGATACCATTGTCGGCGCCCAGGGTGGTGCCGTTGGCGGTAAGGACGCCGTCCTTGACGACCAGGTCGATACCATCGGTCGTAAAGTCGTGCTCAACGGAGCCCAACTTGTCGCACACCATATCGATGTGGCCCTGCAGCATCACGGTCGGGGCATTCTCGGCGCCGGCAGATGCGGGCTTGCGAATGATGACGTTGTAGACCTCGTCCTGATACACATCGAGACCGCGCTCCTTGGCAAACGCGACCAGGAAATCGCTGATGCCCTTCTCGTTGCCAGACCCACGGGGGATCGCGCTGACCTCCTCAAAGAAATGGAACAGCTGGGCGGGCTCGTAGCCGGTAATCTTGTAGTCCATGGTGCCTCCTTGGCGCAACTGGTTAGACAGTAAGACATGCGACTTGTATATTCCCAGACTTTGCGTGCATAAACCAGTCGAAAACGCCGAGCGCCCTCGCATCATCGGCTAACGGTGGACCGTATAGCGTAACGGTCACAACTTCCGCAGCTCTACAAATCGAGGCGCCCTTTCCGGAGCGCCTCGATTGCGCGTATCAAATTGTCGCCACGCCCTACAGCGCGCCGGAACCGGCTTGCATCATGCCGCCGGGGCCCGAGGTCACGCCGCCGCTCACGGGCGCGACGTTGCCGGTGTGCGGAGCCGCCGGGGCGGTATCGCCACCGAGCGTGCCCGCCGGACGCGGTGCCGGAATCTCGCCCGTGCCGTGACTAAAGACAAACTTGCCGTCGGCCACATCGCACTGAACGGTATCGCCCTCGCCCCACTCACCGGCCAGCAGTTCCTCGGACAGCGGGTCCTCAATGAGCTTTTGGATGGCACGGCGCAGCGGACGCGCGCCATTGGTGAGGTCGGTGCCCTCGGCCACAATCTTGTCGTAGGCCGCATCGGTGAGCTTGATGTTCATGCCGTTGGCAATCAGGCGTTGACGCAGGTCGTCCACCAGCAGGTGCGCGATCTTGGTCAGATTCTCGCCCGAAAGCTTCTGGAACACCACGATGTCGTCGATACGGTTGAGCAGCTCGGGGCGGAACAGGCGCTTAAGTTCGCCCATCGCACGGCCCTTAATCTCGCTCGAGGTAAGGCCCTGCTCACCGGTGGTGCCAAAACCGACGCTCGCATCCTGCGCGATCTCGCGGGCGCCCACGTTGGACGTCATGATAATCACGGTATTGCGGAAGTCGACCGTCTTGCCCTGGCTATCAGTCAGGCGACCCTCCTCCAGCACCTGCAACAAAATGTTGAAGATGTCGGGGTGCGCCTTCTCGATCTCGTCGAACAGCACGACCGAGTACGGGTGACGACGAACGGCCTTGGTAAGCTGACCGCCCTCATCGTGGCCCACGTAACCCGGAGGGCTACCGATGAGCTTGGAGACCTCAAACTCGCTACCGAACTCGGACATGTCGAAGCTGATGAGCGCGTCCTTGCTGCCAAAGAGGTACTCGGCGAGCGTCTTGGCGAGCTCGGTCTTGCCCGTGCCGGTGGGACCCAGGAAGATAAAGCTGCCGCCGGGGCGACGCGGATCCTTGAGCGGCGAGCGGCTGCGGCGCACGGCCTTGGCGACGGCCTCGACAGCCTCGTCCTGGCCGATGATGCGGGTCTTGAGCACGCTTTCGGTCTGCAGCAGGCGCCGGCTCTCGCTCTCGGTGAGCGAGGAAACCGGCACGCCAGAGGTCACGGACACGATGTCGGCAATCTGGGCGACGTCGATGGTGAGCGGGCTGGCGTCGAGCTCGGCGGTCCAGGCGGCCTTGGCCTCGGCGAGCTCAATCTCGGCGGCCTTCTGCTGCTCGGTGATCTCGGCGGCCTTGTTCATGTCGTCGCTCTCGGTGGCCTCCTGCGCGGCGGCCTTGAGCTCCTCTATGCGATGCTCGGCCTCGCGCACCGGCTCGGGCGCGCGGTTGGCGGCGATGCGGGCGCGGGCGCCGGCCTCGTCAATGAGGTCGATGGCCTTATCGGGCAGGAAGCGATCCTGGATGTAGCGGTTGGAGAGGTTCGCGGCGGCCTCGATAGCACCCTGCGTATAGCGCACATGGTGGTGCTCCTCGTAGCGCGGCTTGAGCGCGGTCAGGATCTTGACCGTGTCCTCGACGCTCGGCTCCTCGACATCGATGGTCTGGAAGCGACGCTCGAAGGCCGGGTCCTTGGTGAGGTACTTGCGGAATTCCTCGGCCGTGGTGGCACCGATAATCTGGAAGGCACCGCGCGCAAGCACGGGCTTGAGCATGGAACTCGCGTCGATGGAGCCCTCGGCAGAACCGGCACCGATGATGGTGTGCATCTCGTCGATAAACAGGATGACGTCGTCGGCTTCGGTCACCTCCTGGATCACGTTCTTGAGGCGCTCCTCAAACTCGCCGCGATACTTGGCACCCGCCACGAGGCCCGGCAGGTCGAGCGTCCAGATATTCTGGTTCATAAGGTTCTCGGGCACGTTGCCGGCTGCAATCTGCTGAGCCAGGCCCTCGACGATAGCCGTTTTGCCCACGCCGGGGTCGCCCAGGATAAGCGGATTGTTCTTGGTGCGGCGCGAAAGGATTTCCATCATGCGCTGGACTTCCTTTTCGCGACCGATCACGGGGTCGAGCTCGCCGTCGCGGGCCTTTTGAGTGAGGTTGGTGGCGAACTGCTTGAGCGTGTCGGTGCCGCTCCCCTTTTGCTGAGAGGCATCCGAGCCGCTAAAGAACGGCAGACCCGCACCGGGACGACCAGCACCGGCGCCGGCGAGTGGACGCTTCTTGTCCTGGTCCTTGGCGGTGAGCTTCTCGATAGCCTTTTTGATGGAGGCGGACGAAACACCCAGGCGCATGAGGATGTCCATGGCCATGCCGTTGCCCTCTTCGACGATACCGATGAGCAGGTGCTCGGTCGACACGTAGGTCTGGTTGTTCTCACGCGCCACGCGGAATGAACGCTCCATCACGCTAATGACGAGCGGCGTAAAGGCGAGCTTGGCCGCCTCGGTCTCCTCACTGGGCTCGGGAACCGTGGTCTGGACCTCTTTGAGAGTATCCATGATGTCATCGTAGGAGATGTCGAGCGAGCGCAGCGCCTCGGCGGCAATGCCCTCGTCCTCCTTGGCGAGTGCGAGCAGCAGGTGCTCGGTGCCCACCTTATTTGAGTGCAGATCGAGCGCCTCCTGTTTGGCCATCGACATGACCTTGCGCGCTCGATCGGTAAATCTATCTAACATGCTCGTTTCCTTACATGAGTTCATCGAAATCAAAACGCCCGCCCGTCGGCGGCGCTTTTGTCTCTTTACCCACAGGTTGTCTATGTTAACAGCTGGAGGAATATCTATAAACCCGGCTCACATGAATGCAGGTTATGACCGCATCGCGGGACTCACCGCGCGATGCGCGACAGGCGCCCCGCAAGAGAAACCCTAGGCGTCTTTCACCACGTCGGGACTCGTCGCACGCGATGCGCGATAGGCATCGGCCTCCTTGGAGACGCGTTCGAGCAGCTCGGATGTATCGACGCCCTCGACTTGCGCGACCGTTTCCACCGTCTGCATGGCGACCGCCCTCAGGTACGCGCACGCGCTGTCCCCCGGCTGCTCGAGGTCTATCTCCTCGCCGCCCTCCCGGGCAAAGCCGACCGCCATCACAAAGCCCATGATGCCCGAGACCAGAAAGCCCACCGCAAAGCTCGAATCTGCCTTGAGCTCTTCTCCGTCGGGGTGGACGATCTCTCTCACGCGGTCGATGATGATCGTATGGATGCCCTGCACGACCTGCTCGGCGGCACCCGCCCTCATGGTGATGACGATGCGCCGCAGCAGGCAGCGGACGTCGCGCCGGTCGAACGCCGAAAGGTCGCCCTCGCTCGAAAAATGCCAGAGGGCATCGGTGATGAGCTCGTTATCCTGCAGCAGCTGGGCTATGGCGATGGCGACGAGTTCATCGAAATCGTGAAAATAGTAGTAAAACGTTCCGCGATTGCACTGGGCGGCGCGGGTCACCTCGCCAACCGACAGCTCGAAGATGCTGTTGTTCTCGATGAGCTCCCAAAACGCCTCGATGATACGGGTGCGTGCATCGGGCGCATCGGCGTCCTTACGCGGTCTCGCCATGCGCCTCACCGCACCCCTGCGCCTTGGCGTTCATGATGAGCATCTGAAGACGGTTCTCCACGTTGGCGAAGCTCACGTCGGGATCGTAGTCGAGCGGCAGGAACTGCGCCGTGGGATACTGCTCCTTGAGCGCATGGATGAGCCCGCGCCCCACGACATGGTTGGGCAGACACCCGAACGGCTGCAGGATCACGAAGTTGCGGCAGCCGCGCTTGGCGTGCTCGAGGATCTCCGCCGGAATCAGCACGCCCTCGCCCGCATCGAACGTATGGTGCAGGATCTTATCGCTCGCGCGCACGAGCTCGGGCATGCGCGTCGGCGGCTCGTAGAGCGGGCTCGCCGCGCCCAGGCGGTCGCAACGGTCGTGCGCGAGCTCGAACAGGTTGTCCGCCGTGGCGTACCAGGCCTTTTCGGGCAGCGACAGGTCGACGTGGAACTCGCGCGACTGCGCATGCTTGTAGAAATAGGTCTTGCGGATCACGTCGGTCATGCGCGCCTCGATGACCTCGAGCCCGTTGTCCTCGAGGTAGCGCTCAATCTCGTGGTTGGCGCCGAGATGGAAATTGAGCAGGTACTCGCCCACGATGAGAACGGTCGGATGCGGGTTCGAGCGGTCGTACGGAACGGCGTCCATGATCGCAAGCGCGCGTTTGAAGCCCGTCGCCTGGCCTCTCAGCCCGGAGCGCTCCATGCCCTCGATAACCTCATCGAGCGCGCGGTCGAACGCAGCGTCCGCCGCGCCCTTCTCGAGCTCGTAGGGACGGATGCGCCTAAGCATGGCCTCGAGGGCATCGATCATGGGAAGACCGTAGGCGATCTGGATGCTCGGGCCAAGGCCGAGCTTGAAGCCCGGATGCGCATTGTGGGCATCGACGTCGTCGTTGGTGAGCACCGGGACATAGTCGTATCCCGCGTCGTCGAGCGCGCGGCGCAGCAGGGGCATGTAGTGCGTCAGGCGGCAGTCACCGATATACTTGCCAGTCACCACGGCGACGTCGTGCGGGTCGTACTTACCGCTCTCGAGTGCCGCGAGCGCCTCGCCGATCACGATTTGCGCGGGGAAGCAGATGTCGTTGTGCACATAGCGTTTGCCCAGGCGGATGGCATCCTCGCGCCCGATATCAAGGGCCTCGGCGCGCACGCCCTGATTGCGCATCGCCGCGGTCATGAGCCTGCAGAACGCATGGGAGGTGTTGGGGACCAGCGCGATCTTGTCGTGCCGGTCGCGCTTGGTGTACTTGACCTTATACGGGTCGTCGAGCGGATGGACCGCGTGCACCCGGGCGCCCTCGGCACGCTCCTCCGCGCGACGACGGTTGACCGACTCGATAAACGAACGCACGCGAATGCCCATGGGACCGGCGACGTCGCTCTCATCGAGCTTGATCATCATCGGAACTTTGGAGCCCATCTCGCCCATCATGCGCGCGATCTCGTCGGTGAGATACGCATCGTGGCCGCAGCCGAAGCTGCCCATCTGCACGAGCTCGAGCTCGGGCGTCGATGCGACGATGACCGCGCACGACAGCATGCGCGCATGGTAGTTGTTCACGATGTCGATGCGGCTGTTGGAAAGATCAACGTTGCAGACCCCCGGCACCGCATCGGGCGTCAGCACGGGGATGCCGCGCTCAGAGAAGAGCTTGGGCAGCCCGTGGTTGACCAGCGGGTCGTTGTGGTACGGGCGCGAAGCGATCACCACCGCGTAGCCGCCGTCCTCGCGCACGTTCTCGAGCACCTGCCTGCCGCGCAGCTGCAGCTGGTTCTCAAACGTCTCCTGCGCGCGGTCCGCCTGCTCGGTCGCCTTGGCAACCAGGTCGGCATCGATATCGAAGGTCTCCTTGCACCACGCCTTGAGCTGGCGGTTTCGGTCGCCCTCGTCGTACCAGTGGAACAGCGGCGTATCGAACGGAACGCCGAAACGCTCCTCCGGGTTATCGGAATTGCGCATCACG
Organism: Collinsella sp. CLA-JM-H32; assembly: GCF_040098165.1. Classification (NCBI taxonomy): domain Bacteria; kingdom Bacillati; phylum Actinomycetota; class Coriobacteriia; order Coriobacteriales; family Coriobacteriaceae; genus Collinsella; species Collinsella sp. CLA-JM-H32. The sequence goes on along the minus strand of NZ_JBBNMZ010000016.1, from coordinate 5,507 downwards.
TAGGGGTATCCCTTTACGACGGCGCACATCCACTCGCTGGTAGAGGCGGTGTTTTCGGTGGGCACCGTCGTGATGATGGGCATGAAGATGCGGTCGACGCCGGCGTCGACGAGATTGCGGATGTGCCCGTGGACGAGCTTGGCCGGGAAGCACACGGTGTCGGATGTGACGTGCGCCAGACCGCGCTCGTACATCGCCTTGGTGCTGCGTCCCGAGACGCGCACCTTAAAGCCGAGCGTGCTGAAGAACGTCGACCAGAACGGCATGGTGTCCCAGAACTCGAGCACACGGGGAATGCCGATCGTGACATCGCGCCCCCCGCAGACGGGAACCGTGGGGTACGACTCGAACAGCAGCTTCTCGCGGTCGACAAAGAGATTGGGGGCAGCCGCGGTCCGGTCGCGCCCCGTGCCGGGTGCCTGTGCCTCGCAAGCACCCTGCGGACGCAGCTCCTCCGCCGCGGGAACCTCGCGCACGAGCTCATCCCATGAGATGGCGCCGCCGCGCGGGCAGCGATTGCCCGTGACGTAAAGCGAGCCGTCGCCAAATGCCACGACCGCGCGCTGGCAGCGGTTGTTGCACCGACGGCAGGTAACGCCGCCGAACTCGCGATGCTCGAAGCGCTCCACGGCATCGAGCCCGATAAACGACGTGCCGGCGTCGCCCTTGCGGCATTCCTCGCGCGCGAGCAGGGCGATACCGATAGCGCCCATCAGCCCCGGGTGGGGCGCACGCGTGACGGGTTTGCCCAGATACTGCTCGAATGCGCGCAGCACCGCGTCGTTTCGGAACGTGCCGCCCTGGACGACGACTTTGTCGCCCAGACGGTTGAGATTTGAAACGCGAATGACCTTGGTGAACACGTTCTCGATAATCGAACGGCAGAGACCGGCCATGATGTCGCCCGGACCCTTACCGCGCCGCTGCTCGGAAACGACGCTGCTGTTCATGAACACCGTGCAGCGGCTGCCGAGAACGGCGGGGGCTTTGGACGAAAATGCCTCGGTCGCGATATCCTCAACGGCTATTCCGAGGTTTTTGGCAAAACCCTCGAGGAACGAGCCGCAGCCCGCAGAGCACGCCTCGTTGACGACGATATCGGTCAGCACGCCGTGGTTGAGCCAGATGGCCTTCATATCCTGTCCGCCGATGTCGAGCACGAAGGTCGCATCGGGAACGCATGCGCACGCGGCGCGGGCGTGCGCGACCGTCTCGACCGTATGGTAGTCGGCGTGGAACGCGCGCGCGAAAAGCTCCTCGCCGTATCCCGTGGTGCCCACGGCATCGATCGCAAGCGTGACTCCCGCTGTCTCCCAGCGGTTCTTCAAGCTGACAAGACCCTGTTGGGCGACGTCGAGCGGTCTGCCGTTATTAGACGCGTAGAACGAATCGACAAGCTCACCCGCCTCATCGACCAGGGCGAACTTGGTCGTCGTGCTCCCCGAATCGATACCGAGCGCCACACGCACCGTCTCTCCGGGCGCATACGCATCCGGACCCTTTGCCGGCGTCTCTTTGCCATGGCGTGCCGTAAAATCCGCCTGCTCGGCAGGTGTGGCAAAAAAGGGCTGGGCAAGACGTCCCTCCCCGCTTGCGGGCGCGACCGTCTCGAGCTTATCCAGCCGGACAAAAGCGTCGGGAAGGTCGATCGGTTGGGACGATGCGAACATGTCGGTCAGCGACAGGGCGGCACCGCGCGCGACCATGATCTGCGGATCGCGCGGGACGATAACCTGATCGTCCGATAGATTCAGTTGCTCCCGGAACACGCGGACCAGTGTGGGGTTGTAGGCGAGCGTACCGCCCTCGAAGATTACCGGCGGCTCGATGTCGATACCCTGGGCCAGACCGCCGATCGTTTGGCGGGCGACCGCGTGAAGCGCCGAAAGCGCCAGGTCGGTGGTAGGAATGCCCTCGTTGAGCAGCGGCTGGATATCGGTCTTTGCGTACACGCCGCAGCGGCCCGAGACCTCGTGGACGGTCGTTCCCCGGCTTGCGAGCTGCTCGAACTCGCCCGATTCGGTGCCGACCCCCATGAGCTTTGCCATCTCGTCGATAAATGCACCGGTACCGCCTGCGCACGAGCCGTTCATGCGCATGTCGGCAACCTCGATGTCTCCCTTATCGTTGGTGCGGAAGAAGATCATCTTGGCGTCTTGGCCGCCCAGCTCGATGGCGCAGCGCGTCTGCGGATAGAACCTGCTGATCGCGAGTGCGTTGGCGACCACCTCCTGAACGTACGAGGCGCCCAGCGCGGTCGCGATATCGCGCGCACCCGAGCCGGTCACCGCAACGCGCAGTGACTCATGGGGAAAGCGCTCGGCGAGCTCGCCGAGCATGGCGCGCACGCTCGCTGTCTGACACGCCCCGTGGCGGCGATATCCCCACCACGCCTCGGTCATATCCTCGTGCATCGCGTAAACTTTGGTCGTCGTCGACCCTACGTCCAGTCCTACTAGCAACGCCATAATGCTCCGTCTCTCGCATTTTTCCCGCTAGAGATATACCACTCTACGTAATACAACAGACTGTTGTATTTAAACTCCGTATAAAAAGCGGCTGCCGAAACGCTTCAGCAGCCGCCGAATGCACCAACAGATTGTTCTGCGCGCTAGCACGTCGGGCAACGGAGCAGCACGGGCCCTCCGGTCATGCGCACCGCTCACGCCCGCGATGTCGCCGAGAGAGCTATCCACGCTTAGGGCTCCAACCAAGCAAGTCGCCCGCGCTCAGCAGATCCCTAAGCGAGCTACTCGCACTCAGGAGCCATAGCCTGCTCCAAGAGCTCGGCATGCTCCTCCTCGAAAACCGTCCCCACAGGGAAGGCGCGACGGAAGACGAAGCGGGAAATCGGACCGGCTACCAAAAGGTTCCACGGCAGCGCCATCACAAAATTATGCGGGATGTTGATCATCCAGATCGCGGGCATGGAATACAGGTTCGCAAGGATGCCGCCGGGCATGTGCGTCAGACCCTCACAGGCACCGTACAGCGACATGATGATGACCATGGGAACGACCATGCAGGAGCTGACGGCGAGCGTCATGGCAAGTGGCGAGCTCTTGCCCGGCGTGACCAAGTACTTAAAGGCGAAACCCTTGGCGAGCGGGCTGGCGACGAACCAGTCGCAGCACATGGCAAAAATGTAGGCAACGGGGAAGCCGAGCCACGCAGTGGCAACGACCTCGCCGTTGATGGCCCCGTGCTGCAGGGCAACGTTGTAGATGCTCATCCAGAGCACCATGCAAAAGCACATGATAAAGGTGAACAGCAGGCTCTCTCGTTTGTTGATAGGCATAAAGGGCAGATTCCTCTCTGTGTTGTACCGCGGCGCCACGCAACAAAAACGGGCGGGCAAGATGGAGCTGTTGGAACTTCATCTCGCCCGCCCGTGGTACGCGCGTCTGCGACTACTTATGTGGTGGAACCAGCCTAGCACGAAACGCATGCGCTTCGTAAGCGTTGAGTTTATGAAGATGCAGGGTACCAATAATCCCCCGACCCCATAAGTTGCGGTGGAATACGGACTGTTTTGACCCTTTGAGCAGCAATTCAGTCCCTATTTCACCGCAACTCATTTGGTGCAAAGTGACCTGTCCCCCCTTGCACCAATTAGCTGGTGTGGCGCCAGCGAGGGTCGGTGAGCGTACGCGCCACACCCAGGCCAACGGGCAAAAACGCCACGATGAGCACTGCGCGCACAAACCAGCCGAGCATATTGACTGTGTCGAAGGTGCACATGTAATACATCGAGCGATACAGATACAAACCCGGCACCATAATGACAATCGAAGGCACCGTGAGAGCGATACGCGGGTAGGTGAGCTTGACTTCGGCCAAGCTTGCCAGCAGACCCGATACCAGCGCGCCGATAAACGCTGCTGCCTCGGGAGGCATTCCCGTGCTGAGGCCCAGGAAGGGAATCATCGTCGGCGCATCGACAAGGGTCAGACGCAGGGTATTGGAAACGGCGCCGATCAACCCAGCCGCCGCGGCCATCTTTACCGGGCTGTTGAACATAACCGAGAAGCCAAATACACCGATAAAGCTCATCAGTATGCGCAAGAGCGTAAGAGCCAACGGTGAGAGGCCGAGCGGGGCGAAGTCATCCGGCGCCAGCCCCACACATTCGGCAACCATCCAGCCTACGAGGGTCGCCATCACAATAATCGACACAGCATACGAAAGACGCTCAATGCCGCTTCGCATGTCGAGCTTAGCGATGTCGAGGCCTGCCGTAATGAGGGGAAAGCCGGGAATCACAAAGAGCATGGCGCCGATATAGCCTTCTTGGTGCGACATTGCCCCCGGTACGACCTGGCCAAGGCCGAGCAATGCCAGCAGATACGAAACGCAAGCGAGCGCAACACCGGTCGTCAGCGCGCTGAACTGACCAAGGCCTTGCTTGAGAATATGGGAGCGGGCAAAGTTGCCGACACCCGCGCCCACAAACGCGCAGGCCATCTCGATAGGGCCGCCGCCGAGCAAAAAGACGAAGGCGCCGCAAGCACAGGCTGCCGCAAGGCCCTGTTGCCAGGGAGAGTAATCGGGCTTTGAGCTCTCAACGGTCCTGAGCATCTCGTGGTATTCGTGCACGGTAAACCGGCGCCCATACGTCTCGATTTCCTTTAAGAAGCTCTCCATCATCCAAATGCGATGGGTATTGACTCCCGTTGTGGGCAGGCTGACAACCTCGTTAAAGCAGTGGCCATCTTCGATGCAAGTGCACTCAAACGACAGAAGACTCAGGTCGACGTGAATCGTGACGCCGAGTACGGCAGCAACACGATTCATGGTATCGCGCACGCGCCAGGCACCTGTTCCGCTTGCCAGCATAAGCATGCCGGTGCGGCAGATGATGGATGACTTGTCGGTGAGCGGCGCATCGACGGCAAGCTCATCGCCTGCCGTCACGATCTGGTGCCAATCAGTTTTCATATGGAGCGCGCCGGCACGAACGCCGTGGTGCATGGGGGCTCTCGAAAGCAGCGAGTCAAGGCGCGAAGACTGTGGGAACTCCGTTGATTCGTCCTCAACCTCATCAGTCTCTTCATCGACCAGATCAAAGGAATCAAGCGGCGCTGGCTCGCGACGGTCGATCAGCTCCTCGTCCTCATCATCAAAGTAATTGAACTGATCGAGCATGTCCTCTTCGATTGAACGCTCGCTCGCGTCGTCCATATAGACGCTCCCTTCCTACCGACTAACCCCCATCCTAGGCAGCAACGGCTAAAGGAAACATAAAAGAGACGGCTGTCATGCATGGAAGGCGCAAACCCCCAATGCGTCGGTAGATCCCCAACGACTAGGACTGTCCCCAAGTGCCGGCAGAAAAGGAACGTCCCTAAGTGCCAACCAGGGCAACACCGCAGATAGAGGACGAACAGACACTATGACCCAATCCGAGGGCACTAAAAAGATAGGAGCCCCCGCTCGTGACCGCGGGTCGGGGCTGCGACAATGATGTTGAAGTGCCATGGGCGCAGCCGCGCCGCAACGAGGTTGGG
>NZ_JBBNMZ010000015.1:0-44158 GCF_040098165.1 Collinsella sp. CLA-JM-H32 | reverse complement strand
TTTGAGAAGCAGTCGACAGTACATTTAGAAGCACCTACGTTCCTCAAAGAATTGTTAGATTAAAAGTAACAGACCGGATGAAGATGCGTGCGACGGGGGCGAGGCGAATGGCTGAGCGGTATCGATATGCGGGTTCAACGGTATCACATTGGCCACATAGATTTTTAACTTGCATTTCTACCCGCCCTTTTCGTAGAGTCGCCGATACGTGCTTAGCGCACCCTCGGCGCGTCCGGCAGGCTTTGCGATATGGGATCCAGGAGACTTCGGCGCAGCATCATCTTGCGGAATGCTTCTAATGAGCCTCCCATCCTTCAAAAACAGAATCTCATCGCACAGCCTATCGACCGAATCCAAGATGTGGGATGACATGATGATGCACGTACCAGAATCGGCCAGCTTCCTGAGAATCTCGGAATGCAAGTCCACCCTGCTGGGGTCGAGCGCGTTCATGGGCTCATCTAATAGAAGGTACCGCGCGCCCGTCGCATACGCAATCGCCAGGGTAAGCTGCTGCTTCATGCCCTGGCTCAGAGTGCGGATCCTCATCTTCGCGAACTCGCCTATCTGCGTTTGTTCCACTATCTCTTCGATATCGCGAGCATGCGGCCACATATCGCAAACCATCTTGAGGTGATCTTCCGCACGCAATCCGGGATACAGCAGCGTCCCCTCACCAGGTGCATAGAAGATCATAGAACGGACCTCTCTCGCACCCGTACCCTGCACCTCATCCAGAACGATGCTCCCGTCCACGCGAGGACCCGGCAAACCTGCCATCGCACGCAGCAACGTCGTCTTTCCATGCCCGTTCGGAGCGACGAGACCGTAGACCGTACCCGGGGCAAACTCAGCGTTCACCGAATCTACGAGCACCTTCTTTCCATAAGAGATCGTCAGCGTTTGAAGGTCAATCATCGAGATCATCCCCTTTCGATCTTTGGAACACTCAGGCGCACCATCAACGGAGATACGGCGCCCAAGACCACCAGCAGAGCGCCCGATGCGCCGACGACCTCTCCAAAAGGCATCGCGTTCGTCCCTCGCCCAAGGAACCCAATCGTCCCCACCTGGGAAGCGGGATCAAACGAGGCGAATGGAGCCAGCAGCGCGACGCCCATGCCCACGCTTTCAACATGAGCGCTCAACGAACCCAACACCAAGAGAACCGCGCAAACCATTCCGGTGACAACGGGGTTGCGGCTAATCGCTGCTGTCAACGCAGCGACGACGGAAATCACGCCGTATGCCATGACCAGCAACGGAATACTGCACAACACCGCCTCCCCCACCGTGGACGTTGTCGAAGCTCCCGCCCGAATGAGAGCGACGGGATACTCCGATCCACCCGCACCGTTCTTAATCACGGACACAACGACAGCGGGAACCATCGACACCAAAAGCAGCACCAAGCCAAGCAGGAGAGCCAGCGCAACAGCCGTCAGAAAACGCACATGCGCTGTTGCGGGGATCTGGAGAACCAGAAGGGAACGACACTGCAGGTGGGTGCACGCGAGCGATGTGACAACCACGGGCAACAGCAAAAATAAGGAGGGAAGCGCTGCCTGGAGATACGAAAGGAGGATTAATGGGGGCATCTTCGTACTTAACTCGTAAACCTTGGGGTCCGGCAAGCTCGCGATCGACTCAAGCAGAAGGGCGCGCGCCTCCGCACGAGAAGGAGTCTCCGGCTCGATTCCGATCGATTGCAGGAGAGTCGCATCTGCCGCGCCCAGCTCACCTCGAGCGCGCTCGTACGTCGCAAGGCTTCGAAACCCCTCCGCAGGCATAGGCGCGTACACGAAACCCGAAAGAGCATCCCGCATGTCTTCCAGGGCCGCTTTGCCCTCGACGTCCATATTCGCAGCGTTCTGCTCTAGATACCGATCTATTGAACGGAGCTCCCCATCCCTATACCGAACAGCGGAAACGTTATCAGCGTCAGGAAACATCTCGACCAGAGCCGGGGCCAGCATCGTCGTCGACATTGCAATCGCGCATACGGCGAGGGTAGGAGAACGCAGGAGCAGTTTCCCCATCGTTCTTACGTATGCAACGGCGGAGGCACAAGCGCTCGAACGAGTTGCCGTTCTCGATGCAGTGAAGGAACCTCTCTCAAGACAAATCGGGGATATCGGGCACGCGCAGCCGCTCTTTCCAGCAACGCAAAGCAGGCTAATTGCCAGCACCTCGATCCCGATTGCGCATACGAGGGCAATCGCGCCACGCTCGAAGCAAAGTCCAGGCAGATTCACTATCTGCGTTGTCGGGTACGGGCTATAGGCGCCGACGGTCAACTCAGTGTTCGCATACGTAAGGGGATTCAACAGGGCGAACTCACGTAAAGCGATGGATCTTCCGTAATACCCGGGAACCATCGTCACCCCCATCAGGGCACATACGAACACGATTCCAAGCGTAGGGTTATTGGCAATCTTCACGGCAAGGTGAACGACAAGCGAGATGAACGCTGCCACCAAGAATTGCAAGATGGCCGTCTGCGCGAACACCAGCCAAGCCGGTTTGATAACCGGAGTCGCATATTGAATGTAGCCTATCGGATAGAACGGCGAGCCCGGGCCATTCTTCACAAGCGCGGCGATTATCCCTGGAAGATTGATGGCGAGGACGGCAAGCATTGCAAAAACACTCGCCCATACGCTCGATGCAACAAGTCTACCCAGCTCGCCCATCGGTGCCTGGATGATGAGCTTTTCACGTTTGTTAAGACGCGCGGCAAGGAACGAGACGGCAACGGCCGTTGCGACCCATAGCAAGTACTCCTTCGATCCGTCATAATAGGTGTACTCTCCATCCGATATCTGCAGAAACGGAAGTAGGGGAGAGAGCGGTGCCAAGATAAGACGTCCCGCGGCAAGAGGGTACAGAAGCGCGGGCATGCTTGATGAAGAGGTATAGACACCGTCCTCCCCCGCATTCACAAGCGCATCCGCATAGGATGCTGACAATTCCTGCTCAACACGGGTTATTCCCGACTCGAGGTATTCGACCCGTCCGTCGATGCCAGCCGCGCTCCTGAAGACGGGCAGAGTACAAAGAACCATCAACGCAACAACGACAACACAGAGCGACCTGGAGGAGAGAAGCGACCTAAAGATCGCCTTCGAGATTTTGAGCATATTCATCGCCAACCTTAACCTCATCCAGTCGGAACAGAGGGGCCGAACAAAATGCTCGGCCCTTCCTCGCATCTAGTAGGTGCTATAGACAAATTGCCATTTATCAGTTGTGCCAAGAACACCACAGGAGCACATTGCAGCGAGGCGGGATTCCCTATGATGCGCGGATCGGCGATAGCCATTTCGGTAGGAGATCGTCTTGTAAGAGATGTTGAACATCGAGATGCTGTGCCCGCTTACGCCGCGAGGACAGCTGTAGCTCCAGTAGGTATCGACGACGTCGTCCGTATACCCGAGGGGCTCAACGAGGGCACACTGGCTGCTCTCCTGGGAAGGAGGCATCGGGGTATCCGCAAAAGCGGGGGCTCCCGGCAGCAACAGACAAAGAGCGAGGCCGAGGAAAACCAAGAGCTTACACGACTTAACAGTACTGAACATAATCCTCTCCAATCTAGAGGGGCTTCGGTTGCAGTATGCTGTGATTACTTGCCGGCAAATTCAATTTAACATAAACTGTTAAAAAGTAACCTGAATTTTTTAAATTCTTCGGAGGTTATTATGAGTTCCGACAATCGCACTCCCCGGCTTCATTCCTTCCGCATCGCATGTGCGATAGCCTCTGCGACCCTTTGCGCCACCGCCATCGCACAAGTGGCGTTCTCCTTAAAGCCAGCAATCGAAGTGCTCGACAACCCTGTAATTGCAGACTCCCCCGCGTATCCAGCCCTTGCGATCTCGACATTGGTCCCTGCCGTCATCGGTATCGCTACGACCATCCTCAGCGCCGTTCTCGTGTGGACGATCAAGAGCGCAGACCCCTTCAAGAAAGGGTCTGCGACATGCTTGAAGGTGCTCGGCATTCTCTTCGTTGTTCAAGCTGCCACCAGCCTCTACGCCGGCTCACTCAAAACCTCCGTTTCGATGTTTGGCGGCGAGGGGGCCGTCGGCGCCCAAGAGATCGCTTCATCATTCGATTGGACCTCTCTGGTTCTCGGCATCGTCCTGTTCATGCTTTCCCAGCTCTTCTTGTACGCCCGAGAGCTGTACCTCGACTCCGACGAGATTGCGTAAGGAAACGCCATGCCCGTAATTGTTCGCCTCGACAAGATCATGGCCGAGCGAAAGATTTCCTCGAACGAACTTGCCGAAAGGATTGGAACCACGCCCGTGAACCTGTCCCGTATTAAAAAAGGGCATATTCGCGGCATTCGCTTCAACACACTCGAGCAGCTATGCCTCGCCCTTCGTTGCCAACCCGGAGACCTTCTCGAAGTCATGAGCGAAGAGGATGCCCGAAAGGAGTTCGGACTCGATTGGTCCGCCGAGGATTAGAGGGCGGTCGTACTCGCCCTGCACACGGGGATGCGAATCGGCGAGGTCTGCGGCCTTCGGTGGTGCGATGTGGATTTCGAGACGGGCCTGATCTCGATCAGACACTCGGTGGCGTACGCGAAGGGAATGGGTTCGTTCATCAAGGACACCAAGACCCATGACGCCAGGGGTATCCCCATCGACCCGGTCGGCCTACTCCCCTTCCTGAAGGAGACCCACGAGATCGACTGCGGAAAGCTGCGCTTGCGCGGCCTTACCGGGGCGGTCGAGATCGGGGACTGCTACATCCTGTCGGAGCCGGGCGCGACCTTCGCGACGACAAGCTATATCCGCAGGGCGTTCAAGACGTTCTCGGAGACCAACGGCCTCATGGGCACCAACGACGAGCTGATCACGTTCCACGGCCTTCGCCACACGTTCGCAACGCAGTGGATCCGCCAAGGCGGCGATATCAAGGCGCTCCAATCGATCCTCGGCCACAAGGACGCCATGGCGACGCTCAACGTCTACGCCGACATCGAGCCCATCTCCAAAATCCATAACATGCTGCGCGCCACGCCGTGCCTTTGGCGCGGGCACCTCGGGCCGAGGGTCGATCCGGGTCCCATGTTCCAACAGAGGATCCAGGAGTCCATCGAGACGCTCCAGGCGTTCGGCTACGGCATCACCGAGCCGGACGACCGAAATATCGCCATACGCGACGTGAAGACGAACAGTTGGCTCTAGCTCACCGAGTACGCGGCAGTGCTGGGCCCATCCCAACTGAGGTCACGGTGGTCCGATAGGGGCGCCGCCCGCGGCATGCGCCGCGGAGCGGTATCCCCTACCGAAGGGCGGGGATGCCCTCCGCTTCCAGTTCGGAATCAGCCGTCGGAGGCGTTCGGCTGACTGCGGGAACGGCCTGTCCGCTCAATGTGTTCGGCTGAGATCGGAAATCAACCCAACACGAGCCGGACACGCGCCAGACGGCTCTTCCCCGTACGGCCTTCCCCCTTACGCTCATGTTGCAGGCATGTAACGCCGCAGCGAGCGCGCCTTTTTTGCGCCAGACAGGTACAATGATGAACACTGTACCGTAGCGGAGCGCCCCGCGCGCGCCGCAATCACGCGAAAGGGTTTCCCATGGCCGAGATCTCGTCCTCCCGTATCGTCATCACCGTCCTTGGCAAGAACCGCCCCGGCATCGTCGCCGGCGTCACCCGCGTCCTGGGCGAGGCCAACGTCGACATCCGCGACATCACGCAGTCCATTATCGAGGACATCTTCACCATGACCATGCTGGCCGATACCGCCGAGTCCAAGCTCGACTTCGCTGAGCTGCAGAAGGCCCTGGCCGAGGCCGGCGAGCTTTCGGGCGTCAACGTGTCCATCCAGCGCGAGGACGTCTTTAACTTTATGTACCGCCTGTAGCGAACAAGCCGCTGGGGATAGCCTGACGCGCGCATGCCCATGCAAGCCACCCCGATGCGGCCCGGAGAGGAGCGCGCATGGCCTACGACGCCAAGAAAATCTATTACCGCTTCGATGACCACTTGAGCCGACTGGTTCTGGATTACGAAGCAAGCCGCCAGATTTCGTCTGAGAGCGAAAGCCTCTACCACGGCCTGCCGACCGACCCTTATGACGAGGGCTTGTTCGAAGAGCACAATGTCAAGCGCGGCCTGCGCAATGCCGACGGCTCGGGCGTGGTCGCGGGCCTCACTCGTATCTCGGATGTGCACGGCTACAACAAGGTCGACGGAAAGGTCGTGCCCGATCAGGGCAAGCTCACGCTTCGCGGCTACAGCATCGAGGATCTGGTCAACAATGCCCAGGCCGAGAATCGCTACGGCTACGAAGAAGTCGCCTATCTGCTTATCACGGGCTCGCTGCCCAACAAGGAAGAGCTCGACGGCTTTTGCGAGCGCCTGGGCGCCTTTAGACATCTGAGCGACGAGTACGTTAAAGAGTTCCCTATGACCACGGTGTCGTCGAGCATCATGAACGTGCTCCAGCGCGCCGTACTGCTGCTCTACGCCTTCGATGCCGAACCAGACGTGATCACGCCTGAGCACGAAATCGACGTCGCCATTTCCATGCTCGCACGTCTCCCGCGCATCGCCGCCTTCGCACACATGGCCTCGGTCGCCAAGCTTCGCGGCTCCGAGGTTCACGTGCCGCACCCTACGCCCGGTCTCTCCACCGCCGAGACCATCCTACAGGTCCTGCGCGGCGGCATGGCGTTCACCCGCGATGAGGCGATGCTGCTCGACGTTATGCTCATGCTGCATGCCGAGCACGGCGGCGGCAACAACTCCACCTTCGCTTGCCGCGTGCTGTCGTCTTCGGCCACCGACCCGTATTCCGCCTACGCCGCGGCTATCGGCTCGCTCAAGGGCCCGCGCCACGGCGGCGCCAATGCCAAGGTCGTGTCTATGCACGAGGACATCCGCGCGCATGTCTCCAACTGGGAGGACGAGGACGAGGTCGCGGCCTACCTGGGCAAGATCCTCGACAAGCAGGCCTTCGACGGCACGGGCCTCATCTACGGCATGGGCCACGCCGTCTATACGCTCAGCGACCCGCGCGCCGAGGTCTGCCGCCGTTACGCGCGCTCACTGGCAGCCAAGAAGGACTTGGGCGAAGAGTTCGCACTCATCGAGCGCATCGAGCGCCTGGCACCGCAGGTGATGCGCGACCACGGCATGACCAAGCCTATCTGCGCCAACATCGACCTGTACACAGGCTTTATCTACAAGATGCTCGGCGTGCCCGAGACGCTTTTTACGCCGCTTTTCGCCGTCGCCCGCATGGCCGGCTGGTCGGCACACCGCATGGAAGAGCTCTTCTGCGCGCATCGCATCATCCGCCCGGCATACCGTCCGGTGATCGAGCCGCTGGAATACAAGCCGCTCGCCGACCGCTAGGACGCGGACCGTTATAGAACCCGAGCGTGGCCAGGGCATCACCGCCCTCGGCCACGCTTTTTATGCCAGCAGAAAGGGCTGCATCAAATGATTGTGTTTTCCGATATGGATGGAACGCTGTTGACGAGCGATAAGCAGATGAGCGATGCCACCTGGGCGATGCTCGACGAGCTCGCTCGACGCGGGATTGAATTTGTGCCCTGCACGGGACGTCCGCTGTCGGGCATCTTTGAGCCCATCCTCGCCCATCCCGCCGTGCACTATGCCGTCTGCGCCAATGGCGCCAGCGTCTGGCAGCTCGACGACGATGTGCCCACCGACGCCTCGCGCGCCACGCGCATCTTGAGCCGACCGCTCGATTGCGGCATTGCCCATCGCATCCGCCGCATCGCCGCCGGCCACGATGTGACCTTCGATATCTTCGCGGACGGGCAGTGCTTCCTCCCCCACTCGCTCTACACGCGCCTGGATGAGTTCTGCGGCGGCGACCCCCACATCGCAGCTTCGCTCAAGCGCACACGAACACCGATCGACATGGATATCGACAGCAAGATCGACGAGGTCGAGACGCTCGAACGCATCGCCATGTACTGGCACGACCCGGCCGATCGCGACGCCATCGCGGCGGAGCTCGACACGCTCGGAGGCATTGAGGTCACGCGTTCGTACGCCATGAATATCGAGGTCATGGGCGAGGGCGCCACCAAGGGAACGGCCCTCACGTGGCTATGCGAGCACCTGGGCGAGCGTCTCGCCGACGCCTGGGCGTTCGGTGACAACATCAACGACATCCCCATGCTGCAGGCAGCGGGCCATGGCATGGCCATGATCAACGCCGAGCCCGAAGATCGCGAGGCCGCCGACGCCATCACCGAATACGACAACGACCACGACGGCGTCGCCCGCACCATCATGGACGCCCTCGCCTAGTCATTGGGGACGTTCTTAAACGACTAGTCGTTGGGGACACTCTTCGCAAAAAGCCGCAAGGACTGTCCCCCACTGTCGGCAGAAAGGGAACGTCCCCATCTGCCGGATTAGGAGAGACTCTCCAGCACGCGACGGAGCTCCTGCTGGACGGCGTGGTCGCGGTTACAACCCACCACACGATCGGCCACCGCCTTGAGCGCGGGGCGCGCGTTTTCCATCGCGCAGCCCGTGCCGACAAAGCGAATGATCTCGTAGTCGTTCATCGAGTCGCCAAACGCCATGACCTCGTCGCGACCAATGCCGTAATGCTCCGCGAGCTGCGCGATACCCGAGGCCTTCGACACACCAGGCTGCATGGCATCGATCCACGCGTTGCCCGAAGGCGCAAAAGTAAAGAGCTGACCAAGTTCGCGCTGTAGCACGTACGCGCTGTCCATAACCGCACTGTCGTCGCAAAAGATACTCGCTTTGATGATATTTACGCTGGGATCGGGCAGCTCCCAAATGCGCTCGGCATTGGGAAGGTCCTTATCGACCTCACGCACGAACTTGCACTCGTCATCGAGCAGGAAGGACTTGGTTCGGTCAAAGAGCGCAAGATGCAGATTGGGAAACGTCCTGACGGCTTGGGCGAGCCTTCGAATCGCCAGGTGGGAATACACCTCACGGTCTATCATCTTACCGTCGGCGTAGACCTGGGCGCCGTTAGCGGCGACAAAGTCCATCTTGTCGCGAACGGGCGCAAAGAACTCGCACAGGCGATCGTAGCGACGACCTGACGATGCAGCGAAATGCACGCCATGCTCGTGTAGCGCCAGAATCAGTTCGTAGGTCTCGGGAGGCACCTGGCCGTTTTCGTCAAGCAGTGTGCCGTCCATATCGGATGCAATCAGTTTAAACAATGAAAAGCTCCCTTCGGGCTTGTTGGAATCGAACGCATATCCGATTCCAACGTACCCAAAGGGAGCTCAAATAAGACTCCGCGGGCGTAAACGTTACAAGGACCTGGCAAATAGCTCACACATGCCAGAGGCCCTACGGTCGCGGCGTCAGGCAGCCCGCCAAAGAGCGTCCCCAATGACTAGTCGTTTAAGAACGTCCCCGATGACTAGTCGGCGTAGGTGAAGGTTGTAACGTCGAACATGCCCTCGGGGCGGATGCGGAGCGTCGGGATGACCGGCAGGGGCAGGAAGATGATGCCCATGATGGGGTCGAGCGGCGGCTCAATACCCATGGCGCGCGCCTTGACCATAAAGTCATCGTGCTGCGCGGCAACGTCCTCGGCCGTGCCCTCGCTCATCAGGCCACCGAGCGCCAGCGGAATGCGCGCCACGACCTCGCCGTTGCGCACCAGCACGTGGCCGCCCTGGCCCACGGCCTCAACGGCAGTCATCATATCGGCAGCGTTGTCGCCCACCACGCACACGTTGTGCGAGTCGTGGCCGATCGTGGAGGCAATGGCACCGCCCGTGATGGTGAAACCGCGCACCCAGCCGCGACCGATATGCTTGCCGACGAGCCCCATGCCGGCGGGACCGTCGCCATCGGCGCCCTCGGCCTGCAGCGACACGCCGCGGCCATGGCGCTCGATAAGCATAATGCGACGCAAGTCCTCGGCGCTCTCGGGACGGACCATGCCCGTGATAGCCATGCCCGGGATCACATCGATAACCGCCTCGCCCGGCTTAAAGGCATAGTCGAACACGTCGAGCGATAGCTTCGGCAGCTTAACGGAAGCACGCAGCTCATCGGCAAGCGCTGCGACCTCGGCCGTCTCGGGTGCGATCTCGCCCACAAAGGTGCCATCCTGCGCCACCAGAGCACCGGCGGCATATACGCGATGCGGGGCCGTGGCAAAGGTCAGGTCATCGAGCACCAGCAGGTCGGCGCGCTTGCCCGGAGCGATCGCGCCGCGGAGCTCGTGCGGGTCGCGGCAGCCGTGGTCCAGGCCAAATGCCTCAGCCGTGGAAAGGGACGCCATAGAGATGGCGACCACGGGGTCGATACCGGCCTCGATAGCCACGCGGCAGGCATTGTCGATCATGCCGGTCGAAAGAGCATCGGAGGGAGCGCGATCGTCGGTCGCAAAGCAGCAGCGGCGGGCGCGGGCAGGATTCTCCAGCAGCATCGGGGACAAATTGGCCAGGTCGTGGCTGCACGTGCCCTCACGCAGCATCACATACATGCCGCGGGATAGCTTGTCGAGTGCCTCCTCGGGAATCGTCGACTCGTGGTCGGCGATAATGCCCGCTGCGGCATAGGCATTGAGGTCCTTACCGGCAACGAGCGGCGCGTGGCCGTCAACCTGCTTGGACGGCGTCTGGTTGGCAGCATCGATGCGAGCGCAGGTCTCGGGGTCGGCCATAAAGACGCCCGGCAGGTTCATCATTTCGCCCAGACCAAAGACATCGCCTGGATGCTCGGCAAAAAACGCCTGCATATCGGCAGCCGAAATAACGGCACCGGCCTGCTCGTCGGGCAGCGCGGGCACGCACGAAGGCATCATGTACTTGATGGAGATGGGTGCGCGGCGGCCATCCTCGATCATAAAGCGCAAGCCGTCGAGACCGGCAACATTGGCAATCTCGTGGCTGTCGGCAATGGCAGTGGTAGTACCGCGCGTCGCGGCCATGCGAGCATACTCGGCGGGACGGATGTTCGAAGACTCGATATGCAGATGCCCGTCAATAAAACCGGGAGTGAGATAGCGACCCTGGCAGTCGATGACCTCAGTTGCCTCGTAGGTGCCAGCGGCATCGTCGCGACCATCGTAGAGCACGCCGACGATTACACCGTCCTTGACGGCAACGCTACCGGGCGCCACACGCTGGCCATACACGTCGACAATCTGCGCATTGGTAAACAGCGTGTCGACGGGCACGCGCCCCTCGGCGGCCTCGATCACAGACCTCATGACCTCAACGGACATACATACTCCTTTAACCGTAGAAAAAAGCTGCGGAGCGGACAGACCTTCACCGCAGCAAACCAATAGCCATTGTATGCCCAAACGATGGGTCAACAATACGCCTCTCCGCTTAACGGCACACGCCGCTTGGCGCAATGGGGGCAGGTTACTTTGCACCAATGACAAGGAGTGTCCCAAAGTGCCGGCACAAAAGGAACGTCCCCAAGTGCCAAAAAAGGCCGCAGTCGGGATTCCCGGCTGCGGCCCTATTGCACATGTTAAGTTGACCTACTTGCTAGACCAATTTGAAGCCCTTGCGCTTACCCACAGAAAGGGTGTCGCCCAGCTTGAGGGCGCTGGGATCGATGTTATAGCTCTTGGGAGCCACGGCCTTGCCGTTGATTTTGACGCCGCCGCCGTCGATATCGCGCCGAGCCTGGCCGGCGCTCGCCGAAAGACCCAAGTCCTTGAGCAGGCCGGCGAGGTAGATCTGGCCCTCGTCGTTAACAGTCAGCTCAACGTGCTTCTCGGGGAAGTCGGCGAGCTGGCCCTCCTTGAACACGCGGTCGAACTCGGCCTGAGCCTCGTCGCCGGCACCGGCGCCGTGGTAGGTGTCGCACAGGTCGCGACCCAGAGCGCGCTTGAGCTCATAGGGATCGGCAGAGCCGTCGGCCAGGGCGGCGTCGATCTTGTCGACCTCGGCCGGGGTGAGCGAGCTGGCCAGACGATAGTACTTGCCGATCATCTCGTCGGGGATGGACATGGTCTTGCCGAACATGTCCTTGGGCGCGTCGGTCAGGCCGATGTAGTTGCCGTATGACTTGGACATCTTGCGCACGCCGTCGGTACCCTCGAGCAGCGGCATGGTGAGCGCGATCTGCGGCTCCATGCCCATCTTCTCCATGAGCTCACGGCCAGCGAGCAGGTTGAAGAGCTGGTCGGTGCCGCCCATCTCGACGTCGGCCTTGATCTGCACGGAGTCGAAAGCCTGCATCACGGGATACAGGAACTCATGCAGGGCGATCGGCGTCTGAGACTGGTAGCGCTTGGTAAAGTCGTCGCGCTCGAGGATGCGGGCGACGGTGAACTTGGAGCACACCTGCAGCAGACCGGCCAGATCCATCGAAAGGATCCAGTCACCGTTGTGCACGATGGTGGTCTTCTCGGGATCCAGGATCTTCATGGCCTGGCTCACGTAGGTCTCGGCATTGGCCTCGATCTGCTCCTGCGAAAGCTGCGGACGGGTGGAATTCTTGCCCGAAGGGTCGCCAATCAACGCGGTACCGTTGCCGATGATGAGGGTGACGTTGTGGCCCAGGTCCTGGAACTGACGCATCTTGCGCAGCGGCACGGCGTGGCCCAGGTGCAGGTCGGGGCTGGTGGGGTCGACGCCGAGCTTGATGTTGAGGGGCTCGCCCTTCTCAAGCTTCTTGCGAAGGTCGGCCTCGGGAACGATCTGCGCGGCGCCCGAGGTGATGATACGCATTTGCTCGTCAACAGACAGCATTGGGTATCCTCCTTTTGCTATAGCACCCTCGCCGAAAACGGCGGTGCTGGAAGTCCATAAACTCTCATATGATAACAAACTGACGCGACGCAGCACCTACGACAGGAAAATCCTCGTCCTGCCGCATGCGTCGATGGCAACTGGCAGACGTGTACCGTCACGCTCGACCAGATAGCGTACCTGCCGACGACGCAAACAGTCGCGGCAACAGACCCGCCCCGTCGCATCGGTGGCGCAGACGCCCTCGGCGGTCAGCAGGCAGTGCTCGCACACCATAAGCTCGGGACGGTCGGCGTCGACCGGACCCAAGACGCCGGGTTCAGCAGCCAGTTCGGCAATACGCTCCGCATCATTGCCGAGCAACTCGGCCGGCAAGTACACCCGCCCCGCACCGAGTCCGCGCAGCCAGGTAAGCGTGGCCCGATTCGCGCAGAACACCGGCTCCGCCACGTCAAACGTCACGCCCAGCTCGCGAGCGATCACCACCTGTCCTAGGTTGCGGCAGACGACGCGCCCGGCGCGCTGCATCAGTGAGCGGGTCCGGTCAGCGTCACCCGTGCGGCACACCTCGTCAAGCACCACAACGGCGTCGGACAAATCGAGCTCTCCGCGCGGGTCGGCATCCATCAGCTGCCAAGCAAAAACCATGCGAGCGGGAACCGCGCACTCCACCAACTCCGTCGACGCACCGCCATCCACCACAACGTCCTCAAAGGGCAGTACCTCAACGGCACGTGCAACGGGCGCAATCGCATCCGCCTCGGCCCGCATGCGCTCCAACACCGCCGCCGTCTGATCCAACACGCCGGCGCTGCGAATCAGGTATACCTCGCAGCCCGTGTCCACCTTACGCTTGCAATGCACGACGACGCGCTTCCCCGCTGCGGCATCCACCGGGCAGGGCACCTGCGGCCAGCGCTTGGGCACATCGGGACGCGCGTCGACACCCGGATAAAACCGGATCTCGAGCGTGTCACCCGCCGCCACGGCGGCGTCGAGCTCAACGGTCACCTCTTCGTGGCCCACAGCGACCAAACGCCCCACGCGCACGCCCTGGTTAATTGCGCGCTCAAAGCTCATCAGCTCGGCACCCGAACGCCCTCGCAGGTACGCATCGGTAAACCCACGGTTAAACGAGCTCCCCAGCTCGCGTTCAAGCTCTTCCACGGCATCGGGGTCCCACGCGCCGTCGCGCAGCATATCGAGTGCCCGGCGCCACACCCGCACCACGTTGAATACGTAATCGGGGTTCTTCATGCGCCCCTCGATCTTGAGCGACGCCACGCCGGCATCTACAAGCTCGGGCAGATGCGCAATACCCAGATAGTCACGCGGGCACAGCAGGCGATCTCCCTCGACGGCGACAACGCTCTGCCCCGCCTCGTCCACCAGGTCGTACGCCAGACGGCACGGCTGCGTGCAGTCGCCGCGCATCGCCGAGCGCCCACGCCGCAGGGCAGAGAACTCGCACGCCCCCGAATAGCCGATGCAAATCGCACCGTGGCAGAATACCTCGATGGGCACACCCGTGGCACATAGCGCCGCAATCTCGTCGACCGTCAGCTCGCGTGCCGTCGTCACGCGCTCGACCCCCAGCTCATTGGCGGCAAGCCGCACGGCGCCTTCGCTATGAACGCCCGCCTGCGTAGACAGGTGAATCTCGACCCCGGGAATCGCCGCGCGCAGCGCGCAGGCCAACCCGGCATCGGCGACAATCAGAGCATCGGCGCCCAGCTCCAGTGCATGAGCTCCCAACACCACCGCGTCGGACAACTCATCGTCAAACACGAACACGTTGAGCGTTACGTACACACGCACGCCATGGGCATGCGCCACGGCGCAGCCGCGCGCAAACTCGTTATCCGTAAAGCCATGGGCGCTCACACGGGCGTTAAAGCCGCCCAACCCCGCATAGATGGCATCGGCACCCGCGGCGATGGCCGCAAGCATCTGGTCGAGCCCGCCCGCCGGCGCCAGCAACTCGGGCAGCGCCGCACCAGCAGCATCCAATCCAGTCTCGTATTGTCCGCTCGGCCCCATCGTCCGAATCGCCATCGACAAACTCCTTACCAAGGTATGCATTCACTCTGAAAAATGCCGTCTTCCAGCATACACGAGGCCTCGCGCGCCCCGTTTGGTTTATCGTGTAATAACTTATGTCCATCCTGCCCCGACGGCACATCCACCGTCCGGCACGACATACCTGGAGGTCAATATATGGGTCCTCGCCAACGACAGGGACGCAGCCGTTCAAAGACGCATGCCCTGCCCATAATCCTGCTCTCGTTTTTGGGCTTTCTGCTGATTGCGGGCGTGGCATTTGGCATCGGCATGGTCGGCAACGTCAACCGCTGGCTGTCCGATCTGCCCGACTACACCGACGCCAACGCGTATCTGGTGAGCGAGCCCACCGAGATCGTCGACTGCAACGGCAACAAGATCGCGAGCTTCTACACGCAAAACCGCAAGTCCATCACCAAGGACGAGGTCTCCCCCTACGTGCTGCAGGGCACCGTTGACGTCGAGGACGAGCGCTTCTACGAGCACGGCGGTATCGACCTGTGGGGTATCGCGCGTGCTGCGGTGGCAACCCTCGGCGGCGGGCACGAAGGCGCCTCGACTATCACCCAGCAGCTGGTGCGCAACACCATCCTGCAGGAGGAGCAGTTCGACTCGACCATCGAGCGTAAGGTGCGCGAGGCCTACATCGCCGTAAAGATGGAGGACATGTACTCCAAAGACGAGATCCTCATGATGTACCTCAACACCATCTATTACGGCCACGGCGCCTACGGCATCGAGGCCGCAGCCGAGACCTACCTGTCCAAGAGCGCCGCCGACCTCACCCTGAGCGAAGCCGCACTGTTGATCGGCCTTCCCAACTCGCCTTCGCAGTACGACCCCACGGTCAATCCCGATCTGGCACTGTCTCGCCGCAACAAGGTCCTCGACAACATGTTGCGCCTGGGCCACATTACGCAGGAGGAGCACGATGCCGCACAGGCCGAGCCCATCACCCTCAACGTGACCGAAATCTCGGGCAGCGGCGTCGACGTATACTCGCAGCCCTACTTTGTCGCCTATGTTAAGCAGCTGCTGGAGCAGGAGTTCTCGACCGACGTGCTCTTTAAGGGCGGCCTGACCGTCAAGACCACCATCGACCCCACGATGCAGCAGGTAGCAGAGAATGCCGTCCGCGAGCAGCTCGACACGCTCTCGCTCGACGGCCTGGACATGGGCATGGTCGTCGTCGACCCCAAGACCGGCTACATCAAGTGCATGGTGGGCGGCTACGACTACAACGCCGACGAGAACCATGTGAACCACGCTACGGCGAAGCGCCCCGTTGGCTCCACCTTCAAGGCCTTTACGCTGGCAACTGCCATCCAAAACGGCATGAACCCCAACGTCACCCTCAACTGCAACTCGCCGCTCAAGGCCAAGGGCACCACGACCGAGGTCCAAAACTACGCCAACCATAGCTATGGCAACATCACGCTTAAGCAGGCGACAGCATACTCCTCCAACACCGGCTACATCCAGGTGGCGGAAGCCGTCGGCAACAGCAAGATCATCTCGCTCGTCAAAAAGCTCGGCATCGATCCCGCCAAGGACAACATCGAGGACGTTCCCGTCATGACGCTCGGCACCGGCTCGATCTCGCCGCTCGAGATGGCTGCCGCCTACGCGACGTTTGCCAACGGCGGCTACTATCGCCAGCCGATCGCCATCACCGAGATTGACTCTCGTACCGGTTCGGTGCTGTACCAGCACACCGACAATCCCTCACAGGTGCTCACCGAGGGCGAGGCCGCCGCGGTCACCGATGTTCTGTCCGGCGTCATGCAGGGCGGCGGTACGGGCGCTGCTGGCGCCCTGAGCGTCAACCAGCCCTATGCCGGCAAAACAGGCACCACCGACAACACCACCAACCTGTGGTTCTGCGGCTATACCCCGCAGCTGGCGTGCGCCCTGTGGACCGGCTATTCCGCGGGCGAGATCCCCATCCAAAAATACGGCACGGACCTGCTGGGCGACAGCACCAACCTGCCTGTCTTTAAGCGGTTTATGAACACCGTTCTGACCGGTACCGAGCGCGAGGAGTTTGCGACCGGAACGGCGCCCACCTACAAGAACAACAGCGTCTGGAAGTTCTACGGCACCAACAACGCCAAGAAGACGGAAAACGACGACAAGGACAAGGACGAGAACGAGGACGAAGAGGAAACTACCACAACGACTACCACGACGACCACGACCACCGAGACCACGGGCGGCGACACCACCGGCGACACCGGTACGACCGGTGGCTCGACTGGCGGCTCCACTGGTGGTTCGACCGGCGGCGATGGCGGCACGCCTACGCCTACGCCCACTCCCGACCCCTCGCCCACGCCTGACGATACGGTCGGCTAGAAATCATCCAGCCATATGCAACAAGGCCCCCGAGCAGCCTATTGAACTGCTCGGGGGCCTTTTAGTTTGAAGCGACCTGGTGGGCGGTCTTTATACCGGCAAACATAAAGGGGGTACCGACCAACGTCGATACCCCTTACAAGCCACGATGTCAGCGCGCACAGTGCCGAGCGCACGACCCGCACGCCTACTTGCGAGAATTGCTCAGCTTATTGATCAGCGCCTCGAGACGCTCGCCGTCCTCGGCCGTCTGGGCAATAACCAAAATCGTATCGTTGCCGGCAAGCGAGCCAAGCACATCGGGCAACTCTGCCGCATCAACGGCGGCGGCGATGCCGGAAGCCGTGCCAGGCTGAGCCTTGATCATAACCAGATTATCGGTGCGCAGAACGCCCGTAACGAGCTCGGAAACCATACGCTGCAGGTGCAGGTCCTCTGCCAGAACATAGATGCCCTCAGGGAGCTTACGCAGCCCCATATCGGCAATATCGCGAGAGACAGTCGCCTGCGTGCAATCAAAGCCCATAGCACGGAGCTCATCGACCAGCACGCGCTGCGTGCGGACGTCCTTATTGCGCACAATATCTCTAATGGCATCCTGGCGCCCATTGCGTTTTTTAGCCATACAAACCCTCTCTCCAAAAGATGGCGGAGACAATCAATTAGTGATTGAATAGTTTAACGCTATTTGAAGGCTTTTGTGTATAAGAACGCATTTCGAAACAATTCTATGCAAATTTGTTTCGAGATGAGCCGTTTAGGCGGTTTTTGCGCCCGTCCGGTTAAGAAAAGCTGCCAGATGCGTACACATCACGCAGCGCGCGGGCTTGGCGCTGGCGATCGGCCCAAACAACAGACCGAGCCCCCGATGGTTATCCTTGAGCGCGGCGACCATCTGACGGGTTCGAGGCGCCTCGAGCATATCACGCATGCGGGCGGAGCGCTCGATTGACGACACCCCATGCGGGCTCAGACACAAATTCTCGATGCAGGCGACCAGTCCGGCAAAGTAGAACTTTTGGCTTGCCAGCTTGAGCCGACCACCGCTATCTGCTTCCGAGAGTGAGTCCGCAAGCTCGTCGAGCGCTCGAGTGTCATCGGATATCCTGGCATACATGGTGGGATCAAAGGCATCTGTAAGCTTAGGTGCCACCGCGTGGAAACAAGCGTCGCCGCAGCCGGACACGAATCGTGCCTGCGAGAGCGCATAAGCCATAAACTCAACCGTACGGTACGCCTTGCCGCGCGACAGGCATGCCTCAAACAGCGGACGGCTATACATCACGCCAGAGGTCTGAGCGACTAGGCCGCCCAAAATCAACTGGGGCAGCCCAGTCACCATAGAAGACTCGTCTTCTATGGCAATAGAGGCAGCATCCAAGACGCGCGAATGACGCTCGCGATGCGCATCGTAGCGATCGAGCGACACCGAGGGGAGCACAATGTCTGCCGCAGTATCGCACGCGATATCGACCATCTTGGAAAGGGCCTGCGGAGCAAACCACTCATCGGCGTTCATAGCGATGATTTGAGAGCCACGCGAGGCAGCAAAACCGGCACGAAGACAAGCACCGCGCTTCGCGTCCTCGACGTCAATCAAATCAATATGGATGTCCCTGTCGGCAGCAACTTGAAGCGAATGGCGCACGCCCGGCGCAACGTCGCGACAAACCACGACAATTTGCAGGTCATAGAGGTCTTGGTTCTGGACACTCTCGAGCGCACGCCTCGCATAGCTGGGCGAACCCTCAACAATAAGGATCACCGAAAGTCGCGGATGCGAACCACGTCGAACCAAGTTTTCCGTCCTCTCGACAGCTGTTAATCAACCGTCGTTCATGGTACACCCCAGCAATAAAAGCAACGGGACGTCGGCTGTGCTGCACGCCAAGAACAGATGTTGCACACGCGTAGCTCACACATGGCATACGCCGATAAGGACGCAACGAGCCCTCCCCCTAGTCGAGCACGACGAGCTCGGCGGGATCGTAATCCACGCCCATAAACGTAAGGCCGCAGGCGGGCGCCGTGGGGCCCGCGGCGGTTCGGTCGCAGGCATCAATGACTTCGCGCATCCACTCGGGATCGCGGCGATGCATGCCAATCTCGACAAGGGTGCCCACAATGGTACGCACCATCGAATGTAAAAATGCATTGCCCTCGATGGTAAACGTCAGGATATCCTCGCCAAACGCAACCTCATGGCCAAACTCGGCACGCATCACGCAGCGGTGCGTAGGCTTGCCCACGGCAGAGGCGACCTTGCAAAAGCTCTTAAAGTCCTGCTCGCCCAAAAGTGCGGGACAGGCCGCAGACATGGCCGCGACGTCCAAGGGATAGCGATGCCACCACACGGCACCCCGTGAGAGCACAGGACGCGTGTCGCGGTCGGCAATACGGTACGTATACGTACGGGAACGGGCATCAAAGCGCGCAGAAAAGCCTTTGCGGGCCTTGTAGACCTCGTTAATGGCGATATCTTTGGGCAGCAGCGCGTCCATAGCCCTAAGCCATCTACGGCGCGTCAAAGCAAGCTCAGCGTCCGTTACGGGCACGCTAATATACTGAGCCACCGCATGCACGCCGGCATCGGTACGCCCCGCACACGTCAGATCTATCGGGCGGCGCAGCAGCGTCTCGATAGCGCGGCGCAGCTCGCCCGCAACCGTCGTCTGGCCCGGCTGCTCCGCAAAGCCGCTATAGGACGAGCCATCGTAGGCCACGCGGAAAACGAGCGTGGCATCGAGCTCTGGAATCGAATTGAAATCAGACGGCGCGGTCATGGGCGCTCCCAACAAACAGGCAATGACATTTCGACAAAAAAAGAGGGGTACGCGAACGTACCCCTCGAATATAGCCTATGCAGACAGATTGTCTACTCAGCGGTCTCCTCAGCAGGAGCCTCCTCGGCAGCCTCGACCTTCTTGGGAGCAGCGGCCTTCTTGGGGGCCGGAGCAGCCTTCTTGGCCTTAGGCGTGCAAGGCTCGGTGACGAGCTCCATGATAACGATGGGAGCGTTGTCGCCCTTGCGGTTACCGAGCTTCATGATGCGGGTGTAACCGCCGTTGCGGTCCTGCCACATGCCCTGAGCAGCCTTGTCGAAGATCTCGGCAACGAGCTGCTTATCGCCGAGCTTGGCGATAGCCAGACGACGAGAGTGCAGGTCGCCCTTCTTGGCCCAGGTGATGATCGGATCGACGACCGAACGCAGCGCCTTAGCGCGGGTCTCGGTGGTCTTGATGCGGTCGTTCTCGAAGAGAGCCTTAGCAAGGCTCTTCTTCATGGCCTTGGTGTGGCTCGCATCGGTGCCGAGCTTCAGGCCCTTCTTAACGTTGTGACGCATGGTCTAGTTTCTCCTCAAATATGCGAAGCATTAAGCCTTCAGGCTCAGGCCCATGGACTCAAGCTTGTCCTTCACTTCCTCGATCGACTTAACACCGAAGTTACGGATGTTGAGCAGATCGTTCTCCGAGAACTCAACGAGCTGACGGACCGAGTGAATGCTGGCGCGCTTAAGGCAGTTGTAGGAACGGACGGAAAGGTCCAGATCCTCGATCTGCTTGTCCAGCTCAGCGTTGTCGTTGGTGACCTCGGGAGCGAAGATCGAAGCCTCCTCCTCGACCTCGGGGGTCTCGGCAAGGTTCATAAAGGCGGCCATATGCTGGTTGATGATATTGGCAGCCTGGACCACGGCGTCGCGCGGGGCGATGGAGCCGTTGGTCTCGATCTCGAGGACAAGGCGGTCGTAGTCGGTGTGCTGACCGACACGGCAAGCCTCAACGAGCTTGGCGCAACGGGAAACCGGCGAGTACAGCGAGTCGACGTGGATCACACCGATGGGATCGTTGTCGCGCTTGTTGGCCTCGCCAGAAACATAGCCGCGGCCATAGCCGATGCGCATGCTCATGGTGAGATGGCCACCCTCGGTGAGCGTAGCGATGTGCTGCTCGGGGTTGACCAGCTCAAACTCGGACGGAATAAAGAAGTCCGCACCGGTGACCTCGCAGGGGCCGTCAACCGAGATGGTGGCGGTCGCCTCGTCGGTCGTGCCGAGAGCCCTGAAGACAAGACCCTTGACATTCAGGACGATGTCGGTGACATCCTCGACCATGTTAGGGATGGTCATGAACTCGTGCTGCGCACCATCGATCTGAATAGCCTCGACGGCGGCACCCTCGAGCGAGGACAGAAGAACGCGACGAAGGGAGTTACCCAGCGTATCGCCGTAACCACGCTCGAGCGGCTCGACGGAGACACGAGCAGACGTCTCGTTGATCTCTTCGACCTGAACCTGAGGCCTAATGAATTCTGACATGTATTACCTCCAGCCTCAGCAGCCCGGATGGACTACTTAGAGTAGAGCTCGACGATGAGCTGCTCGTTGATATCACCGCTGATCTGCTCACGCGTCGGCAGAGCGAGCACGTTACCAGACAGCTTCTCGATATCGACCTCGAGCCAGCCAGGGACCTCAAAGCGCTCGGAGGAAATCAGGGCCTCCTTGATGGGGAGGAGGTCACGGAACTTCTCGCCGACAGCGACGACGTCGCCGGCCTTGACGCGGTAGGACGGGATGTCCACGCGCTTGCCGTTCACGGTGAAGTGACCGTGACGGACGGACTGACGAGCCTCTTTGCGGGTGCGGGCGAAGCCAAGACGGAAGACGACGTTGTCGAGGCGAGACTCAAGAATGATCATGAGGTTCTCACCGGTGACGCCGTTCATCTTACGGGCCTTGTTGAAGTAGCCGTGGAACTGCTTCTCCAGAACGCCATAGATGAACTTGACCTTCTGCTTCTCGCGCAGCTGCATGCCGTACTCAGATTCCTTGCGACGGCGCTTGGGCTGACGGATAGATTCCTTCTTGCTGCTGTAACCGAGCTCAGCGGGATCGATCCCGAGCTGACGGCAGCGCTTAAGAACAGGAGTCCTGTCGATTGCCATATTGATACGATCCTTTCAGTTACACGCGGCGACGCTTCTTGGGGCGGCAGCCGTTGTGCGGAATGGGGGTCTTGTCCTGGATGCTCGAGACCTCGAGGCCAGCAGCCTGGAGGGAGCGGATGGCGGTCTCACGACCGGAGCCGGGGCCCTTGACGAAGACGGAAACCTTCTTCATACCGTGCTCCATGGCCTGCTTGGCAGCAGCCTCGGCAGCCATCTGGGCAGCGAACGGCGTGGACTTACGGGAGCCCTTGAAGCCCACCTGGCCAGCCGACTTCCAGGAAATGACGTTGCCCTGGGGATCGGTGATCGAAACGATCGTGTTGTTGAACGTAGAACGAATGTGAGCCTGGCCCACGGAAATGTTCTTACGGTCCGCGCGCTTCAGACGGGCAGCGCGAACGTTCTTCTTAGCAGTAGCCATCTATCTAGCGCTCCTTATTTCTTCTTCTTAGCACCGATCTGACGCTTCGGGCCCTTGCGGGTACGAGCGTTAGTGTGGGTGCGCTGGCCGCGGACCGGGAGGCCCTTGCGGTGACGAAGGCCGCGGTTGCAGCCGATGTCCATAAGGCGCTTGACGTTCTGGTTGCGCTCACGGCGGAGGTCGCCCTCAACCATGATCTGGTTCTTATCGATATAATCGCGGATGGCGTTAACCTCATCCTCGGTGAGGTCCTTAACGCGCGTATCCACGTTAACGTTGCACTCGACGCAAATCTTCGTCGCAGTGGTGCGGCCGATGCCGTAAATGTAGGTCAGACCGATCTCAACGCGCTTCTCACGCGGGAGGTCGACACCATTAATACGGGCCAACGTAGTCTCCTCTCTTAACCCTGACGCTGCTTATGACGGGGGTTCTCGCAAATGACGAGGACCTTGCCATGGCGCCTAATGATTTTGCACTTATCGCACATCTTCTTGACCGAAGGACGTACCTTCATCGTTCTTCCTTTCGGTAGCGCTCAAACTACTTCCCTACTATCTACTCGCCCAGCCGCAGGCGTTTAAAACTATGGCTGGTCTTCACACACAATCCGACCGTAGGTTGAGCTAAGCCTGCAGTCGGAAATGGAGTGCGTGTATGCGTGCCGCTATTTGTAGCGATAGGTGATGCGACCGCGGGTCAGGTCGTACGGGGAAAGCTCCACGACAACCCTGTCACCGGGGAGAATACGGATGTAATTCATTCGGATCTTGCCAGAAATGTTGCACAGAACCGAATGACCGTTCTCGAGCTCGACCTTAAACATGGCGTTGGGCAACGGTTCCTTTACCGTACCCTCGAGCTCAATTGCGTCTTCCTTCTTCACAAGCAATCATCTTTCTCTAGAAAACGACAGCGATTGAGTATTCTACAACACGTATGCACGCATCGTAATAACTTCGTAATGACTCCACAACTAAATGGAACTTGTTACATTTCTCCGCCTTGGAGGGAGCACCAAGCACCTTGGGCATCCGTGGTGAGAATCACCGGACCGTCATTGGTAATGGCGACGGTGTTCTCGTAGTGCGCGGCGGGCAGGTGATCGTTGGTCGTAACAATCCAACCGTCGGAGCCCGTGCTCACATGGTTGGAACCCATCGTAACCATCGGCTCGATGGCAATGACCATGCCGGCCTGGAGGCGAACGCCCCTCCCCTTCTTTCCATAGTTAGGAACGTTGGGGTCCTCGTGCATCACACGGCCAATGCCATGGCCTACATAATCACGAAGCACACCGTAACCGTGAGACTCGGCGAGGGACTGAACGGCATAACCGACGTCCCCGATATGGTTACCGGGAACAGCCTGCTCGATGGCAGCCTTAAGGCAATCGCGCGTGACCTCGCACAAAGCCTTGGCTTCGGGCGTGGGGGTGCCGACGAAAAACGTCCAAGCATTATCGCCGACCCAACCGTCGACAACGGCTCCCGTATCGATGGAGATGATATCGCCATCGCGCAGGATCATGTCGGGGTTGGGAATACCGTGTACCACGGCATCGTTAATCGATGCGCAAATGGTTCCGGGAAACCCGCCGTAACCCTTAAAGGCTGGGGTGCCACCATGCATGCGGATAATCTGCTCCGCGAGCTGATCGAGCTCAAAAGTCGAAACGCCGGGGCGCACCATGGCTCCAACGTGGCGGAGCGCCATCTTAGATAGCGCTCCTGCCTTCTTCATCTGCTCGATTTGCGTTGCAGACTTAATCTTGATCATAGACCGAGAGCCTCTTTGACATCCCCGTACACGGTCTCGCGAGCCTGGTCACCGTTGACCGACTTGAGCAGACCCTGGCCACGATAGTAGTCGACGAGCGGGCTCGTGGACTTCTCGTAGACGTCGAGACGGTTCTTGATGGTCTCGGGCTTGTCGTCGTCGCGCTGATACATCTCGCCGCCACACTTGGGGCAGGTAGCATCGGCAGCGGTGCCGGTGTAACCGCAGGCGCGGCAGGTGCGACGCGAAGACAGACGATCGATAATGACCTCGGGGGCCACATCGACCAGAAGGGCGCAGTCGATCTCGCGACCCATGGCGGAGAGTTCGGAATCGAGCGTCACGGCCTGGGCGGTGTTGCGCGGGAAGCCGTCGAGGATGAAGCCCTGCTGGGCGTCATCGGCGGCAAGGCGCTCCTTGACAAGGTCGATCACGAGCTGATCGGGAACGAGCTCGCCAGCGTCCATGTACTTCTTAGCCTGAATACCAAGCTCGGTGCCACCCTTGACGGCAGCACGCAGCAGGTCGCCCGTGGAAATGTGAGCGACGCCAAACTCGGCGACGAGCTCCTGTGCGACGGTACCCTTACCGGCACCCGGAGCTCCGAGCAATACGAGGTTCATGAGCAATCCTCCTCTAGCCTATTTAAAGAATCCATCGTAATCATACATCTTGATCTGGCCTTCGAGCTTATCGACCGTGTCGAGCACGACGCCGACCATGATGAGGATGGACGTGCCGCCAAATGCCTGGATTAGCTGGTTACCCGTAAAGGAGAAGATGATCGAAGGCACGATGGCGATGAGCGCCAAAAAGACAGCGCTGGGAAGCGTAATCTTGTTGAGCGCGTTCTTGATGTAGGCCGCGGTAGCCCTACCCGGACGCACGCCCGGAATAAAGCCGCCCTGCTTCTTAAGGTTGTCGGCCGTGTCATCGGGGTTGAACACCATGGACGTGTAGAAGTACGCGAAAAACACGATGAGGACAACGTTAAGCACCCAGTTGAGCCAGCCGCGCGAAAGCGCAGAGGCAACTGCCTGGATCCAGCCGATGCCGGGGAAGAACACGGCAATCTGAGCCGGGAAGTACAGCAGCGCCGAAGCGAAGATGATCGGCACGACACCCGCGGTGTTGACCTTGATGGGCAGGTAGGTGGTCTGGCCACCCATCATGCGACGGCCCACGACGCGCTTAGCGTAGGAGACCGGGATGCGGCGCTGGCCGCGCTCAAGGAAAACAATCAACGGGATAACCAGCAGGATGATGGCGCAGATGATCACCATGGTGATGATGCCACCGGCATTGCCCTCGGTGCTGGAGAAGATAGCCTGCGGCAGACCGGCCATGATGTTCGCGAAGATGATCAGCGACATGCCATTGCCGATACCGCGCTGGGTGATGAGCTCACCAATCCACATGATCAGCATGGCGCCCGCAGTGAGCGTGCCGACGATCATGAGGTCGAAGATGATCTCGGGAGCGCCGGCGCCATTGAAGCTGATGCCGAAGCTCTTAAAGAGGAAGAGGTAACCCACGGAGTTGAGGATTGCCAGAGCCAGGGTGAGGTAACGCGAATACTGCGTGATCTTGGTCTGACCGACCTCGCCCTCGCGGGCAAGCTCATGCAGGGAAGGCACAACGGCCTGGAGCATCTGGAGGATGATCGAGCTGGTGATGTAAGGCATGATGCCCAGCGAAAACACCGACACATAGCTCAACGCGCCG
The DNA here is from genome assembly GCF_040098165.1 of Collinsella sp. CLA-JM-H32. Taxonomy (NCBI): domain Bacteria; kingdom Bacillati; phylum Actinomycetota; class Coriobacteriia; order Coriobacteriales; family Coriobacteriaceae; genus Collinsella; species Collinsella sp. CLA-JM-H32. The sequence goes on along the minus strand of NZ_JBBNMZ010000015.1, from coordinate 18,147 downwards.
CCAGAGAAAAGATTCAGGAGGGCCATAGCACCTGCGGCGACCGAATTGTTATCGGTCGAGAAAAGGCCCAGCATCCCCTTAAAGGGAATGCCGGGCACAGGAACGTGCGCACCAATGCGGTACACGACGAGCATAGCTATGGTAAAAAGAATCTTTTCGCGCAATTCTTTGATGCGGAAAGCATTCTTAAGACCATTTAGCACGGCAGCTCGACCTTTCCGCCGGCGGCCTCGATCTTGGCCTGCGCAGAAGCGCTGACCTTGTCGACCTTGACCGTGAACTTCTTGGTGAGCTCACCATTGCCGAGCACCTTGACGGGCTCGAACTCGCTCTTGGTGATGCGAGCGGCCTTAAGAGCGGCACCGTCGATCACAGCGCCGTCCTCGAACTTACGCTCGAGACGCTCAACGTTAACGGCGGTGTACTCGATACGACGGGGGTTGCGGAAGCCCGGAAGCTTGGGCAGGCGCATAGCCAGCGGAGTCTGGCCACCCTCGAAGCCGGCACCCTTGGTGCCGCCAGAGCGGGAACCCTGGCCCTTCTGGCCGCGGCCAGAAGTGGTGCCGTGACCCGAAGAATTGCCACGGCCGACGCGCTTACGGTTCTTGGTGGAACCGGGCGCGGGAGTAAGATCGTGAAGCTGCATTTGCTACTCCTCTACAATCTCGACAAGGTGCTTGACCTTGAAGATCATGCCGCGGACGGACTCGTTGTCAGCAATCTCGCGAACCTCGCGGATCCTGTGGAGACCGAGGGCACGGACAGTACGGACCTGGTCCTGCTTGCAACCATTGGTGCTGCGGACCTGCTTGATCTTGATGGTGTCAGCCATGCTTAGTTCTCCTTACCGACGAACATCTCGGAGACCGTCAGGCCACGGCGAGCCGCGACGTCCTCAGGGCTGGAGAGCTCCTTGAGGCCCTCGACGGCAGCCTTGATGATGTTGAGGCCGTTGTCGGTACCGAGGGACTTGGACAGGACGTTCTTGATGCCAGCAAGCTCAAAGAGGGGACGCACAGCGCCGCCGGCGATAACGCCGGTACCCTCGACAGCGGGCTTGATGATGATGCGGCCGGCACCAAAGTGGCCGAGAACCTCGTGCGGGATGGTGCCCTGCTCGGTCACCGGCACGTGGAACATGTTCTTCTTGGCATCGAGAGACGCCTTGGAGATGGCCATGGGCACCTCAGCGGACTTGCCCATGCCAACGCCGACGTTGCCCTTGCCGTCGCCAACGACGACGAGAGCGACGAGGCTCATGCGACGACCACCCTTGACGGTCTTCGACACGCGGTTGATGTAAACGACGCGCTCCTCGAACTCGGAGGCCTCGCGCTGCTGCTTCTGATTACGAGCCATGTGCTACATACCTCCTAGAACTCGAGACCGGCGGCACGAGCACCGTCGGCGAGGGCCTTGACGCGGCCATGGTAGATACGGCCACCGCGATCGAAGGCGACCTTGGTGATGCCGGCCTCGATGGCGCGCTTGCCAACGAGCTGACCGACCTTCTCCGCAGCCTCCTTGTTCGAGGTGTGGGTGCCCTTGAACTCGGCCTCGAGGGTCGAGGCAGAGACGAGCGTCAGGCTGGAGCCCTTGCTGTCGTCGATGATCTGGGCATAGATGTTGGCGTTAGTACGGGTCACGCGAAGACGCGGACGCTCGGAGGTACCCGAGACCTTGCCGCGAACACGACGCTGACGACGCTTGAGGCCTTCCAGCTTCGCCTTATGCTTGTTCATACGTAAACTCCTAAAAAGGTTGATCTTGCCAGCACCTGACGGGGTGCTGGTCTTATGCGAGTGAGTCGGTTACGACTACTTGGCGGCCTTACCCAGCTTGCGGCGGATGTGCTCGCCAACGTAATGGATACCCTTGCCCTTGTAAGGCTCGGGAGGACGATGGCCGCGGATCTCAGCGGCGATCTGACCGACCTGCTGCTTGTTGATACCCTTGACGTTCACGTGGGTGTTGTCGGGAACCTCGAAGGTGATGCCCTCGGGAGCCTCGACGATCACGGGGTGCGAGAAGCCCAGGGAGAACTCGAGGTTCTTACCCTTCTGCTGCACGCGGTAACCGACGCCGGCGAGCTCGAGCTTCTTCTCGAAGCCCTCGGAAACGCCAACAACCATGTTGTGGATGAGGGCGCGGGTGAGGCCGTGGCGGGCACGGGTCTCACGCTCGTCGTCGGGACGGGAAACGGTGAGGACGTTGTCCTCGACGTTGATAGCGAGCTTCTCAAAGACATCGAGCTCGAGCTGGCCCTTGGGGCCCTTGACGACAACGTTGTTGCCGTTGACTGCCACTTCGACTCCGGCGGGAATCTGGACAGGCTTATTACCGATACGAGACACGGTGATCTCCTTTCCTTCTACCTACCGAGCGAATTACCAGACGTAAGCGATGATCTCGCCGCCGACGTTGTGCTTGCGAGCATCGCGGTCGGTCATGACGCCATGGCTGGTGGAAATAATGGCGGTACCAAGGCCACCGCGGACGCGGGGCATGTCGGCAACGCCGGTGTACTTACGCAGGCCCGGCTTGGAAATGCGGCGGATGCCGTTGATGACCTTAGCCTTCTTGGGACCATACTTAAGCGTGATGTGCAGAGTCTTCTGGGGAACGGTGTCCTCGACATCGTAGCCCTCGATGTAGCCCTCCTCGTGCAGAACACGAGCGATCTCGACGAGCTTCTTGCTGCTCGGCATGGAGACCGTGGCCTTGTTCACAGAGTTAGCGTTACGGATGCGCGTAAGCATATCTGCGATCGGGTCTGTAAGGTTCATACAGATTCTCCTTCGTTCTTGATGAACACGTGCTCTTGGTTCTTCGCCGCCCTTAACGGCAAAGCCTTTTTAGCGCGTTTTCCCTGTTCCAAACTGATGCTTGAAACGCTGGTAGTGACTTACCAGCTGGCCTTCTTAACGCCGGGAAGCTCGCCCTTGAGTGCAAGCTCGCGGAAGCAGACACGGCACAGGCCGAACTTGCGGTACACAGAGTGCGGACGGCCGCAGCGCTGGCAGCGCGTGTACTCACGAGTAGAGAACTTCTGCTTGCGATTGCACTTGACGATCATCGATGTCTTAGCCACTTATATCCTCCTCACATAGAGTATTGTTCGCCCCAAGCGCCGCCCCCTTGTGGGAACGGCGCTTATAGGGCAGGTGAACCTATTTCTTGAACGGGAAACCGAAGGCGTCCAGAAGGGCCTTGGCCTCCTCATCGGTGTTGGCGGTGGTCACGAAAGTGATGTCCATACCGCGCTGGTGATCGACGGAGTCGAAGTCGATCTCGGGGAAGATGAGCTGCTCGGTGACGCCCATGGAGAAGTTACCACGGCCGTCGAAACTCTTGGCGGAGATGCCGCGGAAGTCGCGGATACGGGGGATCGCGACGGAGGTCAGACGATCGAAGAACTCCCACATACGGTCGCCACGCAGGGTAACCTTGCAGCCGATCGGCATACCAGCGCGCAGGCGGAAGGTAGCGATGGACTTGCGGGCACGGGTGATCATCGGCTGCTGGCCGGTGATGGCGCGCAGGTCGCGCACGGCACCGTCGATGGCCTTGGAATCGGTAGCGGCCTCGCCGACACCCATGTTCACGACGATCTTCTCAAACTTGGGGATCATCATGACGTTCTCGTACTGGAACTTGTCCTGAAGCTGCTGCTTGACCTCGTTGTTGTACTTGGTCTTCAGACGCGGCACATACTTCTCTTCTGCCATTGTTCACTCCTTCTTGGGGTTTTAAGCACGGGGCGTGGCCACGATGGGTTGTCCTCGTGCCTCCTGGCTGCATCCGCGCCGCTCATGGCATTTCGCGGTTTGGACTCGACGCAGCAGGAGCCGACAAAACAATCGGTACTATACGCGCATCGGGAGCGTATTTCCAGAAAAACCTCGTCTGCCTGCACAACTCCACAACTCCCCCGCACAAATTGATCCCAAAAAGCAGTTGCGGTGAAATAGGGACTGTTGGGCGGCCCAACAGGCTTAAACAATCCGTATTTCACCGCAACTTAATTGGTGGGGATGCGATTAGCGCTTGCGGGGGACGAGTTTGGTGCGGCGCAGGTGAATCATCTCGGCGGCGATGGAGATGGCAATCTCCTCGGGGTCCTCGGCCTCGATGGCAACGCCGATCGGCAGGTGCAGCTCGTCGATCTGGTCCTGCGTAAAGCCTTCCTGCTCCAGGCGGGCACGCACAAAGGCCGTCTTGCGGCGCGAACCCAGACAGCCCAGGTAGGCAGGCTTGGCGTGCATGGCCTGAATCACCACGTCGATATCGGACTTGTGGCCTGCTGTGGCCACGACCACCAGGTCGCGCGGGCCGATGGGGCACTGCTCGCTCAGGTTCTTGTAATCGACCAGGCGACGATCGTAGACACCGGGCACCCATTCGGGCGTCAACGTGCCGGGGCGGTCATCGCAGGCCACGACGGCAAAGCCCGCCGCCGTGAGCACGCGCGCCGTCGCGGCGCCCACGTGGCCGCAGCCAAAGATGTAGGTCAGGCCCTCGGGGCAGAGCGTCTCGATGTGCGCCGCGGGAATCTCAGAGGCCGCGTTGGTGTAGGTGACCTTACTCCCCTCCTCCACCAGCGAAAGCCCGGGGCAGCCGGCAATGGTATGGCGCGATGCCTCGCCATGGTACTCGGCCACATCGCCCTCGAGCGCGCTCGCGATAAACGGCTCAAAGTCGATGACGAAGTCGCCGATGCGCCGATAGACCAAGACGTCGGCAATTTCCTGAAACAACGGTGCCTGGGTCGCATCCAGATGCAGATAGCACAGGCAGATGGCTCCGCCGCAGATCATGCCGGTATCGGAGTTCTCGCCGCCCATGGTGTAGCGGACCAGACGCGATTGCCCCGCGGCCAGCAGCTCTCGCGCCTCGTCCAGCGCAAAGAGCTCGATCTTGCCGCCGCCGATGGTGCCCGCCTGGCTGCCGTCGGCAAAGACGACCATCCAGGCGCCCACGCCGCGCGGCGACGACCCCGCCGTGCCGGCCACGACCACGAGCTCGCACGTCTCGCCAGTACGCAGGGCGACAAGCGCCGCATTCACAACATCGAGCTTTTCCATTGCCGCCTTCTATCCTCTAAAGATATCGGTGAGCATAGCGAGTGCCTCGAGCACGCCGCCGCCGACCGACGTCGCCTTGTCCGAAATGTAGTTGATATAGCTGGCATCGCCGCGCGGATCGACATCGGCGCATTTAAAGCCCTCGGTCACCTGCACGCCGTTCGCCAAAAGCCCGCGCAGACAGCCATCGATCTGCGTGCGCATGGGCGTATCGCCCGCGTAGCCAATCACGTCTCCGGCGCGCACGATGTCGCCGATTGCGCGGTCGGACCGAAACACGCCGGCGGCGGGGCTGTGGATTACGCGCTCCCTGCCATAGCCGGCGATAATGCCCGGCACGCCCGTGTTGGGCTGGGGCGAACCTTGGATAATGACACGGCCCAAGAAATGCCCGCGCATGGTCTCGACCACGGCGTCGCAGTCAACCGGCGCGGTAAAGCCCGGCCCCACGGCGATGACGGCAGGCGCCATGTCGCGCGTGGTACCCAGGTTGCGCTTGGCCAAAATCGCGTCGACCACGGCAGCGGGTTTAAGCTCATCGAGCATCTTGGCCTGGGGGTCTACCACGACGGCGACGTCTCCGGCCTCGGTAATTGCAAGCGCCTCTGCCGGCGTCTGCGCCAAGCGAGCGCGAATGCCCTCGACCTGGACCTCGCCCAGGCGAATGGCCTCGCAAAAACTGATTGTGCGGCGGATGCACGTGGGAACCGCGATATCGGCCATAACGACCGACACGCCGGCGCGCACCAAACGGGCGGCGACGCCCGTGGCAATATCGCCGGCGCCGCGAACATAAACGAGCATTCCCGGGGCACCTCCCTGTGCTACGGTTTGAGCAGAGCAAAAGCGGTTCGACCGCTACTCTGATGATTATTTATTATCACAGTATTATACGGCGGTGAACAGATGGAAACGGTTAGCGGCAATCTTGCCTCGGCGCTCAGGATCAAGCCGGGCATTACCGCGATTATCGGCAGCGGCGGCAAGTCGACCTTGCTGAAGGCGCTGGGTCTCGAGCTCATGCGCGCTGGCGGCCGCGTGCTCCTCTGCACCACCACGCATATGCTTCCCGTTGCCGGCGTGCCATGGGACGGGTCGAATCGTCGCCTGGACGCCGCGCCTTGGAAGCCAGGCACCTCGCATGTCCCCGGTTGCACCTGCGAGGCATGCGCGGGCATGAGCCGCGGAAGTATCTGCCAGGCGGGTGTTTTGGACCCGGAGACGGGCAAACTCTCCTCCCCTGCCGAGCCGCTCGACCAGCTGGCGCAGCGCTTTGACTACGTCCTGGCCGAGGCGGACGGCAGCAAGCGACTCCCGCTCAAGGCGCATGCCGCCTGGGAGCCGGTAATTCCCGCCGCCACGGCAAACGTTGTCTGGCTCGTCGGCGCCTCGGGACTCAGCAAGCCCATCAACGAAGCCGTCCACCGCCCCGAGCTCTTTTGCGAGCGTTGCGGCTGCGAGCTCACCGACATCGCCACGCCCGAGCGCGTCGCCCAGGTGCTCAATGCCGAGATGCAGGCGCTGAAACTCAGCACCGCACGCGTCATGCTCAACCAAGTCGACACGCTCAGCGACCCCACGATGGCCGACCGCTTCGAGGCAGCTCTCGACCGCCCCGTCGTCGCCAGCAGCCTCAAGTAGCCGGCCCCATCTCCTCAGTTGCGGTGAAATACGGACTGTTTGGCCGCCCGACGGCCGCAAACAGTCCGTATTTCACCGCAACTGCGGAGGGGGGGGTCCGGCACTCCCCCTGTTAGCGGGGCACGTAGCGGCCGGGTTGGGCTCCGGTGGGCTCGCCGTCGCGTGCCACCAGCACGCCGTTCACAAACACGGCCTTGGCGCGGCCATGTGCCTCAAAGCCCTCGAGCGGCGTGTAGTCCACGGCCTGATGCTGTGTCGCGGCGCTGATCGTCCAACGCGCGCACGGATCCCACACGCACACGTCGGCATCGGAGCCCTCGGCAAGACAGCCTTTGCGCGGATACATGCCAAAGACGCGCGCCGGGTTCTCGCTCATCAAGCGGCAGAGGTCCTCGGGGCCCAGCTGGCCCTCAAAGCTCGTGGCAATCGCGACGGGGCGATGCTCCACGCCGGGCCCGCCGTTGGGAATCGCGCGGAAGTCGTCGCGCCCGCGGTCCTTTTGCCCGTGCAGGTTAAAGCTGCAGTGGTCGGTCGCAATCGTATCGATCTCGCCGGCCACAAGCGCCTCGCGCAGGGCCGCACGGTCGCCGGCATGGCGCAACGGCGGACTCATCACGTACTTGGCGCCCGCAAAGCCGTCCTCGCCCTGCTCCAGATAGCAGGTGTCGTCGAGCATCAGATACTGGGGGCATGTCTCGACATAGATGTTCTTCTGCCCGCGCGCTTTGGCAGCGCGAATGGCCTCGAGCCCCAGCTTGGTCGAAAGGTGCACCACGTTGACTGGGGCGTCGCCGGCCAGGTGCGCCAGATACAGCAGGCGGCTCACGGCCTCGGCCTCACACACGTCCGGACGGCTGAGCGCATGCCCCTCGGGTCCATGAATCCCCTGCTCGTACACGCGATTCTGAAGTTCATTCACCAGCGTGCCGTTCTCGCAATGCACGCACAGGATACCGCCCAGGTGCTTGAGCTCCTCCAGCACCTCGAGTGTCTCGGCATCGTCCAAGCGCAGGTGGTCGTAGGCAAAGTAGGTCTTAAACGACGATACGCCCGCCTCGCGCATAGCCGCGAGATCGGCGCGGTTGCGCTCATTCCACTCGGCGAGTGCCATATGAAAGGCGTAGTTGGCCGTGCAGGTTCCGTCGGCACGGCGATGCCACTCGGCAAGGGCGTCGGGCATGGTCACGCCGCGATCGGCCGTCGCGTAGTCCACGATGGTCGTCGTACCGCCGCAGGCAGCCGCACGCGTGCCGGTTTCAAAGCTATCGGCTGTCCAATCCATGCCAGTCCAGCACTGCATGTGCGTGTGGCCGTCGATAAAGCCGGGGAACACCCAACAGTCCGTGGCGTCCTGGACGGTATCGTCCTCGCCCGGCTCAATCGCCGCGGCAATCCGCACGATCTTGTCGCCCTCCATGGCAAGATCGGCGCGGCGAAGCCCCTGTGGCGTCACGAGCGCGCCGTTTTTGATGATGATCATAATTGCTCCTTATTGATTGATGCAGTTGGCCACGCGATCAAAATACGAGCAGGCGGCGATATGCTCCGTTATGCGTTGCTGTCCCTTGGCGGTATCGACGTCCCACAGCTCGTAGGCACGCGCCTCGACCAGCACCACGTCGGTACGGTCCTTGAGGATCGAACCGCCGCCGTCCTTGCCCTCAAGACACATAAGTGCATCGAACAGTTCCGCCGGAAAGAGCACCGGGCTCGAAGGCTCACCGTTGCACGCAAGACGCACCGGATGCTTGCGGCCACGCTCGTCAAATGCACGAACCATAGCCTCAAAAGAATCCGAACTCACGAGCGGCTGGTCGCCCGGCAAAAAGAGGCAACCTTTCCAGTTGCGTTCGACTCCCCACGAAAGGCCCGCACGAACGCTTTCGCTACGCAGCTCGCTATCATGCAGCACGCACGGGCAATGCTTGTCCTCGCAAATCTGAGCGACCCCGGGCCAACGCGTCGAAACCACGACGTCAAAGCCCCGGGGAACCGAATCGATGGTCCGGGCAATCAGCGGCTCGCCATAGATATCGGCAAGCATCTTGTTAGAGCCAAACCGCTTGCCCTCGCCCGATGCCATAATGACGCATCCAAGTTTCATGGTGATACCTCCCCTGAAACCATCGTACCCATAACTCGCGCCGCGGGCATCCACATCGAAAGCGCTTATCCCGCACGCCCGCGATGCAAAAAAGGGGCACCCCGCCGGTTGGCAGAGCGCCCCCTTTACATGGCTTACCTCAACCCGGCTTTAGGCCTGGAACCAACGGGCGGTGTTGCGCTCGTCGAGGGCCTTGAGGGTAGCGGCGGGATCGGCAACCTTCTGCAGGAACATCATGGCTGCGATGGCGTACGGCTTGTAGCTGGCCTCCTTGTACATGCCCACGCGGTGCATGTCGAAGACGTCGGCGTTAACCTCGCCGTGCTCGCAGGAGACACCGGAGATGTCGGCGGGCAGCGGGTGCATAAAGATGGTGTCCTGGCCGTTGGCAGTCTTCTCCATGAGCTCGGTCGTGGAGCACCAGTCCTGATGGGTGGCGTTCTGGGCGAGCAGCTCCTTCTCGAGCGCAGCGATGCCGGCGTCGTCGCCCTCGGCGTACAGATTGGTACGCTTCTCCATGGCGGCAAACGGAGCCCAGCTCTTGGGAATCACGATGTCGGCGCCCTCGAAGGCCTCGGCCATGGTGTTGACCTGCTTAAAGGTGGTGCCGGACTCGGCGGTGTAGCCCTTGGCGCGCTCGACGACCTCGGGCATGAGGTCATAGCCCTCGGGGTGAGCCAGGGTGACGTCCATGCCAAAGCGGGGCAGCAGGCTGATCAGCGACTGCGGGCAGGACAGCGGCTTGCCGTAAGAGGGCGAATAGGCCCAGGTGACGGCAACCTTCTTGCCCTTGAGGTTCTCGAGGCCGCCAAACTCGTTGATGAGGTAGAGCATGTCGGCAGAGGACTGCGTGGGGTGGTCGGAATCGGACTGCAGGGAGATGAGCGTGGGACGGTGATCCAGAACGCCGTCCTCGTAGGCCTGCTGCACGGACTCAGAGACCTCGGCCATGTAGGCGTCGCCCTTGCCGATGTACATGTCATCGCGGATGCCGATGACGTCGGCCATGAAGGAGATCATGGTAGCGGTCTCGCGGACGGTCTCGCCGTGAGCGATCTGGGACTTCTTCTCGTCCAGGTCCTGCAGCTCAAGGCCGAGCAGGTTGGCGGCCTTAGAGAAGGAGAAGCGCGTACGGGTGGAGTTGTCGCGGAACAGGGAGACGGCCAGGCCCGAGTCGAAGATCTTGGACGAGACGTTGTTCTCGCGCAGCTCGCGCAGGGCGTCGGCGACGATGTAGAGAGCCTTGAGCTCATCGGTAGTCTTGTCCCAGGTGTGCAGGAAGTCGCTGCCGTACATACCCTTAAAATCGAGGCCGTTCAGCTGCTCGACGAGCTCGGTAAACTTAGCGTCCATGGAAATGTCCTTTCTAAAGATGAAACGATCGCAGTGAGTAGATGTGCTCCGGCATGCGCGTGTGGCTAGAACATGCAGAGCACCATGACGAGGACCCGCCACCGTTGAGGAAGCATGGGAGATAACGACCGCGGGCCCCAAGTCAACAGGGGGTGCCGGGGACACGAGCGGCCCCCGGCTCAACAAAATCGAGGAATGGGACTAATCGATCTTGTTGTTGGTCAGACCGGCGCGGAACACGGTGGCGTCGCCATCGGCCTGGCTCGGATCGTAGAGGTTCAGGGCAGCCACGTACATGGCGGCAGCGGTGACCAGGTCGTCCTTGTAGGTGACCTCGTTGGGAGCATGAGCCTGAGACTCGGCACCCGGGCCAAAGCCCACGCAGGGGATGCCGTAGCGGCCCTGGATGGAGACGCAGTTCGTGGAGAAAGTCCACTTGTCGCACAGCGGGCGACCGGTGCGCTTGTCCATGCTGGGCTCACAGCCGATGCGCTCGTCACCAAACATGGCCTTGTGGGCGTCGACGAGGGCCTTGACGTGCGGAGCGGTCTCCTTGTTGATCCACGTGGGGAAGTAAGCCTCGGTCTCGTAGACCTCGCCGGTCCAGGACGGACGGTCGTACATGTACATGGAGACCTTCACGTCGTCGCCGTACTTCTTGGCAGCCGGCAGGTTGCGGATCTCGTCCAGGCAGGACTCCCAGGTTTCACCGGCGGTCATGCGACGGTCGATGGAGATGGCGCAGGAGTCGGCCACGGCGCAACGGCTGGGGCTGGTGTAGAAGATCTGGCTGACGGTGCAGGTGCCGCGGCCCAGGAAGCGGGCATCCTCGAAGTGCTCGGGATTGTACTTGGGGTCGAGCATCTTGACGAGACCCTTGATGTCGGTCGACTCGTCGCAGCCGTTGTTGTTGAGGGCGCGGACGTCGGCGATGATGTCGGCCATCTTGTAGATGGCGTTGTCGCCGCGGTCGGGAGCGGAGCCGTGGCAGGAGGTGCCGTGAACGTCGACGCGGATCTCCATGCGGCCGCGGTGACCGCGGTAGATGCCGCCGTCGGTGGGCTCGGTGGAAATGACGAACTCGGGCTTAATGCCGTCCTTGTTGTAGATGTACTGCCAGCACATGCCGTCGCAGTCCTCTTCCTGGACGGTGCCGACGACCATGATCTTGTAGCCCTCGGGGATGAGGCCCATGTCCTTCATCATCTTGGCAGCGTAGGTAGCAGAAGCCATGCCGCCCTCCTGGTCGGAGCCGCCGCGGCCGTAGATGATCTCATCGGTCTCGTAGCCCTCGTAGGGATCGGCATCCCAGTTCTCGATGTTGCCGATGCCGACGGTGTCGATGTGGGAGTCGATGGCGATGATCTTGTCGCCCTCGCCCATAAAGCCCATAACGTTGCCCAGGCCGTCGACCTTGACCTCGTCATAGCCAAGGTTCTCCATCTCGGCCTTGATGCAAGCAACAACCTCACCCTCCTCGCAGGACTCAGAGGGATGGGAGATCATAGCGCGCAGGAAGCGAGTCATATCAGCACGATGAGACTCAGCAGCAGCCTTGATAGCGTCGAAATCGAGTTCTTTAGCCATTGTTCATAACCTTTCAAACGAAGGAATCTACCTTTGAGGTGGCGGAGCGATACCTATTTACTCCGCCCCAACGATTAGCAAGTGGGATATTCGCCTTCCCAAACAATGCGGCGATACTGGTCGGGATCCGTATCGCCCTCGGTGGAGAAGCAGAGCACGGAGCTCGTCTTGTCCAGGCCGATGAGTTCCTTGAGCTCGGCGTACTCGGGATCGAGCATGAGAGTCTCGACCAGACCGGTGGTCACAGCGCCGGACTCGCCGGAGATGACGCGCGGGTCGCCCTTCTCGGGAGCGCCCAGGGTGCGCATGCCGCGAGCGGTGACCCAGTCGGGGCAGGACACGAAGGCGGTGGCGTGGTTGCGCAGGATATCCCAGCCCAGGATGTTGGGCTCACCGCAGCACAGACCGGCCATGATGGAGGGCATGTCGCCGTCCACGATGCGCGGGTCACCGTCGCCGGCGGCAGCGCCCTTGTACAGGCAGGCGGCAGGCGCGCACTCAACCACGACGAAGGTGGGCGGGTTATCGGGATACAGGTTGGTGAAGTAGCCCACCACGGCGCCGGCGAGCGAGCCTACACCGGCCTGGACAAAGACGTGCGTCGGGCGGTTGATGGCCATCTCGCGCAGCTGCTCGGCAGCCTCGGAAGCCATGGTGCCGTAGCCCTCCATAATCCAAGACGGGATCTTCTCGTAGCCCTCCCAGGCGGTGTCCTGAACGATGACGCCGCGCTCGCAGGCGTCGGCCTCGGCGGCGGCCATGCGCACGCACTCGTCGTAGTTGACCTCTTCGATGGTCACCGTGGCGCCCTCAGCGGCGATGTTGTCGAAGCGGGGCTTGGTGGAACCCTTGGGCATGTGCACGACGGCCTTCTGACCCAGCTTGTTGGCAGCCCATGCCACGCCGCGGCCATGGTTGCCGTCGGTGGCGGTAAAGAAGGTGGCCTGGCCAAAGTCCTTGGCAAGCTGATCGGAAGTCAGGTAATCGAAGGTGCAGTCGGCAACGTCCTTGCCGGTCTCATCGGCAATGTAGTTGGCCATGGCAAACGAGCCGCCCAGAACCTTAAAGGCGTTGAGGCCAAAGCGATAGCTCTCGTCCTTAACGCACAGGTTGGACAGGCCCAGGCGCGCAGCCTGACCGTCCAGACGGGCAAGCGGAGTGACGGTATATTGAGGGAACGACTGGTGGAAGGCACGGGCCTTCTTCACGTGGTCGAGGCTCATGATTCCCAAGTGCTTGTCATCGCTCTTGGGCATCGTGTTGCCCGCCCACTGGATCTTATCGGCCATACGGTGAACTCCTTAAGTCCTCTCTTGCCGGCCCCCGCATACGCGTTTCAGCCCGATCCCATTCACACGGCTGAACTTTTATGTGGATGCCAAACAAAAAGTTTGTTAGTAATGTTCTATCACACTTTTTGATTGGCATACCTAACGAATTGTTTGTTACCGTAATCGGTACTTTTCCGCCGCCGAACGGTCATGAATTGCCTTGTTGATGGATTTGTTTGCGGTCAAGTGTGGTTTATGGCAAAGTGTGCCCAAACTAATTTTTAGGAAGGCACCCATGACCCCCGCACAGATTGAGTTTTACAAGCGCCTCGCACACGGCCTGGCGCTCCAATTTGGCCCCAACTGCGAAGTCGTCGTCCACGATCTGGAGACCGAGGACGTGGACCACTCCATCGTAGTGATCGAAAACGGCCACGTCAGCGGGCGCAAACTGGGTGACGGCCCCAGCCATATCGTGTTTGAGTCCATGCACGAGGGCACCAACGACGTGCACGACCGCGAGCCATACCTCACCAAAACCACCGATGGCAAGCTGCTCAAGTCCTCTACCATCTTTATCCGCAACGACGAGGGCAAGCCCGTCGGCATTTTGGGCATCAACTTTGACATTACGCTCATGAAGGCTTTTGAGCGTTCGCTCGACGCCTTTACCGGCACCGGCGGCACGGGCTATACCGAGCCCGAGCCCATTACCAAGAACATCGGCGACCTGCTCGAGGACCTGCTGCACGAGTGCGAGCAGTTTGTGGGCAAGCCCGCGGCACTCATGACCAAAGACGAGCGCATTCGTGCCATTGGCTACCTCGACCGTCGCGGCGCCTTCCTCATTTCCAAGTCGAGCGAGCGCGCCTGCGAGTTCTTTGGCATCTCCAAGTACAGCTTCTATAGCTACCTCAATGAGGCCAAGGCGGCGGCCGGCGACAAGTAAGCGCTCGCCTGGATTGCCCCTCCCCTTTTGGGCGCGAGTTCTGGAAAGCACGAATCCAAGACCGAGCAGCTTGGGAAGTTCCATATAATCGATGTCATTAGTATTTCGAAAGGATGGAACAGAATGGCGTTGAGCAAGGCATCATGCACCGGTCGCGGATTGATTCCGGCAATTGGTGGACATGTGCACCGCATGTTCGATGAGGGTGAAGACGACCTGTTTTCGCTGAGCCTTGACGACGTGATGGATGATCGCCCGTGGACCGCCGACGAACTCATGGGCGGCGGGGCTCGCCCGTCAAGCCCCAATCCCGCACTTGCACCTAAGTCCGCATCTGCGCCGACTCCTGCGCAGTCGCCTGTTTCGACGCCCGCGCCTACGCCCGCACCCACTTCGGCGCCCACGACCGCTCCCCGCCCCGCAAGCGACCCGTCCGAGACGGCGGCATTTCTCGCTGCGGCGACGCAGGGCAAATCGGCCGACAGCACCGTTATGTACAGCGCCCAGCAGTTGCCCGTTCCTGCGGCACGCAAGCCTCCGGTCACACGGCTCGATGAGCCCGTTGCCCATCAGGTTGGCCATGATTCCTGGGCTGCAGCCGATCTGGATGAGACCTCTACCGGCATGCTGGCGCTCGATGTTCCAGTTAACCCGCTTTTTGCCGCCAACACGAGCGCCGCGGACTATGAGGGCGGTGCGGCATATTCCGATTATTCCGATGGCTATGCTGGCAACGGTCGCATCGAGACCGAGGATTATGGCACCGCATCGAGCGATTATCTCAACGATCCGTACGCTGCCACGCCCGCACCGGAATATGATCCGGAGGCCGCGTCCGCGCCGGCTTATACCAAAAGCACGGGCGAAGAGCGCTTCGCCGATTATTACGCCGAGGAAAAGGCGCTGCGTTTCTCGGAATTTCCGCAGGCAGTCAAGGTTACCTTTATCGCCATTATCATTGCCCTGCTCGGTATCATTGCGTTTGAGGGATTCCAGCTGTTCCGCGGCCCCACCCAAGCGGAGTCGGAGACCCAGCAAAAAGAGGACGATAACCAGTACCTGGACATCA
The DNA here is from genome assembly GCF_040098165.1 of Collinsella sp. CLA-JM-H32. Taxonomy (NCBI): domain Bacteria; kingdom Bacillati; phylum Actinomycetota; class Coriobacteriia; order Coriobacteriales; family Coriobacteriaceae; genus Collinsella; species Collinsella sp. CLA-JM-H32. The sequence continues at coordinate 3,089 of NZ_JBBNMZ010000015.1, read as the reverse complement.
ACACCCTTAAGGGCGACCCCAACGACGGAGACGACGAGTAACAGATGCCGAAAACTGAGGGCCGTAAACCAAATCAAGCGACTCGCGGGATTGTGGGGGCGTAGACGGGCGAATGGGCCATCGACGATTTTGAGCTGGCAAGGGCCGGGAATTAGATTCCCGGCCTTCAACCTAGCACTGCTTTATGAGATCGAGCACCGCAGGAATGTCATCGGCGTTCCGAAGCGCAACGTAAGTGGGTAAGCCCGGGCCAAATCCGCCCTGTGCGCGTTTGTCCTGACACATGTCCTCTGGATCAATTAGGTCGTCCACGCTCTTTGCCAGGCCAACGGCGATCCAACCACCGTTGCTGGTCCTGCCTTCTAGCACGGCATGCAGTTTTCGCTTGCCCGACCTGAGTCCTACATAGTACTTGGCTATATAGGACTCCCACGAAGGATTACCACTCAGAACAGACTCGCGCACCTCATCGAAAAGCTTCTGGTTGAGTCCGCCTTCGGCAAAAGTGGGGTGATTCTCCTGCAGAGTCCAAATAGGCGCCTCGTCAGACTCCCCGCGAGAAGGACGGTACTTGTCGACGACGTCTGCCGGGAGGTCGGGATACTTCCATATCTCGCACGCTTCTTTCGCCAGCTCGTCCGCGCGCTGCCCAATCTCTTCCTCACCCCATTTTTCATGCGAGACAATCGATTTGTTTAGGTAGAGCGGGCTGCACTTAAATCCGACGTCAGGCAGATTGAGCTTGTCCGAGAACGACCGGTTTGAGTACTCCTGGTTGTATCCCGTCAGCGTAAGATTTCCCAAGTTGTTGCACAGCCTGTCGTGGACGTCTTCCCAATTCTCACCAAGCGATTCCTTCCAGCCGTGCTCATCATCGATCGTCTGGGGCATGATGTGCTCGATCTGGTAATCGTCGGCTGAGATGGACTCCTTCGGGTGGTGCCAGTTCTCCATGCGTTCCAGGTAATAGCGCTTTTTAGAGAAGCGGTTGTAGCAGTCACGCGTCTTAAACTCCTCGACAAAATGCTCGTCTGTCGGAAAGTATGCGGTCATACCGCTGCTGTGGATAAGGAGCATCGCCGTAACGTACTCCTCGATATCGTCCTGCTGCTCGAGATTGCGATACATGCCGGCAAAGAAATTATTTAGGCCCGTGGTAAGTCTGCCGCAAACCGCTCGCCTGAACAGAAACGACTCGATAGTCTCGCAGATACGTAAAAACGCATTGCGGTCTAGTCCATTCCCCTCGTAAACCGAATAAAGCAACATTAAGAGGGGCCTTATCTGCTTCACGTCGAGGCTTACGATTCTGCCGAACACTCGGCGCAGTCCGTCGTCCTTCTCCTTACCAAGGAACAGACTGGCGTATCTATGTGCATACCCGCGCAGCTCCTTAAGCAGGCCCTCGGTGTCACCATCGTAGTCGTCGGCGAAATAGCGCTTAAACTCGTAGTAGGCCTCGTTCTCCTTCGGCATCCTATTGGGAACTTTAAGCCACAGCCAGTACCAGATAAATGCATTGAACTCGTCCTCGCCGCCTTTTCCGAACAAGCACTCGAGTGGATGCCAATAACCCTCATAAAGCTTGGTCTGTTCGTCGTTGGGAAGCGACATTAGAACGTAGTTACGGATGAGGTCAATGGGCGTGAGCGGCTTGCCCTTGGAGTTCATGGACTCAAATATGAGCTGGGCATTATCAACGCCAGCGGTGAGCTTAGTGTCGATGACCTGCACGCGGTTTAGCCCCGCCCAAAGCCTTGCAGGGTCGAATGATTTCCCGTGCATCTTTTCACGGAAGAACGCATGGTTTTCGACAATGCGATCCGATTTTTCATCTGGCACGGGAGCCCCAGACACGATGGAGAACAGCGTCTCTTTATCGTCCTGCGAGAGCACCAGCTTGTAGCGTGCCAGACCGTTGTAGTCGTCATCGTTAAAGAGGTAATTTTTCCTCAGCACCGAGATTTTGAGGTCGCCAAGGAAGCCAGCCTTGTCGGGGTTGCTCTCCAAATAGTCAGCCAAAGCTGCAATCATCAACGAAAACGTCGTCATGCGCTGCTGTCCGTCAATCAGAAGCACGCGCGAAATGCTCGTGGCAGAGCTCTCGGACTCGGGGATATAAAGCATTGACCCCACGAAGTGCGATACGCCATCACGACCCGCTCGCATGACGTCATCCCAAAGCACCTCGCACTCTTTTACACTCCACGAGTAAACTCGCTGGTACACGGGAATGACGAACTGCATCTTCGCCACGCCCATAAGGTCGAGTAGATTTGCCTCGGTTGCTTTCATTTGCGATTGTCCCCTTTCTTGTTTACGCCGCTTGCGGTCAGTCCTCCACTGAACGAAAGGCGCCAAAGACCAGAGCATCGAAGCACTGGAGCAACCGGGATGCTCGTCTCACTAGATTTTACAACGCTTGTCGCGAATACAGTTGAAAGCCAATCCGGTTCCGATGGCTCCCCCTATGAGAAGCACGTGGACACTAAGGGACGCGTTCTGAGCGACAAGTGCATCGCGGACGAGGTTCCGTTTGGGATTCCGGAAAGCTGGGCCTGGGCGAGATTTAGTGAAGTCATTGGAATTGCAGCGCGTTTGGTCGACCCGTTGAAATATCAGGACTTTCCTCATATCGCGCCTGACAACATCCAAAAAGGCACCGGAAAGCTCTTGTTCTGTCATAGTGTTAAGGCCGACGAGGTTAAGAGCGCCAATCACCTGTTCTCTGCAGGACAGATTCTCTATTCGAAGATTCGTCCAGCTCTTCGAAAGGCGGTTATCGCCCCTTTTGATGGGCTGTGTAGTGCGGATATGTATCCGCTCAACACCAAGCTGCAACCTGAATATGTCCTCACGGTTCTCCTCAGCAATTTCTTCACTGAGGAGACGCTTAAGGGTGATACGCGTGTCAAAATGCCAAAGACTAATCAGAAGTCATTGAACGTCATTCTGGTCCCAGTTCCGCCTCTCGCCGAGCAGCGCCGCATCGTCGAGCGGGTGAACGAGCTCATGCCCCTGGTCGAGGAGTACGGTGAGCTCGAGGACGCCCGCGAGGAGCTCGACGCCGCGCTGCCCGGCCGCCTGCG
>NZ_JBBNMZ010000014.1:0-44900 GCF_040098165.1 Collinsella sp. CLA-JM-H32 | reverse complement strand
GTGGTTCCGGCGTTTGTTAAAACGCCGGAACACAAGAGCGCCCCCTCCCGCGCACGGAACGGGAGGGGGCTAAAGGTAGGAGTCTACCGGTGGGTTGACCCCACCGGACAGACGATGACCAGGTGATCCTTTACAGGATCGTCAAGGTTTCCGTGGGGTACCCGTTGGGTACTTAGATCAACACGCAGGCGACGGTCAGGATGATGGCGCAGACGACGGAGAGCGCGACGATGAGCTTAAGGGCAAACTTGAGCCAGGTCGTCCACTCAATCTTGGCCAGGGCGAGACCGCCCATGATGGCGCCAGAGGTCGGGGTGAACAGGTTCACAACACCGATGGCGGCGGAGAAGATCATGACCATGACCTCGGGCGAGAAGCCGAGCTTAACAGCCAGCGGTCCCATGATGGGCATGGAGACGGTGGCCATACCGGAGGTCGAGGGGATCAGGAAGGACAGGCCGAAGTAGACCAGGAAGCTCATGGGAGCGAAGATCACGCCGGACAGGCCAGCCAGGGCATCGGCAGCAGCGTTAAGGACATACTTGTCAAGACCGGTGTTAGCCATGAGGACGGAGATGCCACGGGCGAGAGCGATGACGAGAACAACGGACATCATGTCGGCAGCGCCGGTGATGAAGGTGTTGACGATCTGCTTCTCGGACAGGCCGCCGATAATACCGATCAGGACAGCCATGAGGAAGAACCAGGTGGAAGCCTCGTCGAAGTACCACTGGCCAATGGGCAGGCCGGTGATCAGGGCAGACCAGCCCTGGACGACGGCGTTACCGTCGGCGTCGTAGACAGCGCCAGCGTCGAAGAAGTCGGCAACGCCCTGGTTAAGGTCGGCCAGCGGGATGAAGCCGACGATCATGACGACGAAGGTGAAGGCGAAGGCGATCAGAACACCCTTCTGACGACCGGTGAGCTTGACCTCCTTGTGAACCTCGGAAGCAGCCTTGCCGTGAGCCTCTTCGGCGTCCTTGAGCTCCTGCATTGACAGGATGGTGGAGCCCTTGTCAGCCTTGACTTTCTTAGCGTAGCTCATCACGAAGACGATGGACATGGCAGTGGTAACGACCCACAGGACGGCACCGAGGCCGATGATGATGGTCTGGTTGGCCTGAATGCCAACGCCAGTCAGAGCGTCGACGGCAGCACCGACGGCAAACGGGTTAACCGTGGAACCCAGGCAGCCGCAGCCAGCACCGAGCAGGACGGTGGCGGCACCGACCATAGGGTCGAAGCCAGCGGCCATCATGGTAGCGGCGAGCAGGGCGTAGAAGGGAACGGTCTCCTCGCACATACCATAGGTGGTACCACCGAGGGAGAAGATGATCATAAGCACGGGAATGATCATGATCTCGTTGCCCTTAAGCTTCTGCACCAGGACGGCGATGCCGTTGTCCAGAGCGCCGGTCTCGGTCATCATGCCGAGGAAGCCGCCCAGGATCATAACGAAGAGGCAGACGGGCAGAGCGTCAGCGAAGCCCTTAATCGGGGCGGTGCAGAAATCGCTCAGGCGGGCTGCAGCAACCGCGCCGCCGGACGTGCCGGAGACGATAACGGTAATCACTGCGACAATTGCCAGCAGAGCAAGAAGAATGGTGAACGATGAAGGCATACCGCGCTTTTTCTTAGCGGTCTCAGTCATGGTTCTCATCCCCCCTTCATAAATCATTTAACTTTCTCGCGCGAAGCGGATCTTCCGTGCCGTGCCCACCGCCCGACGCGAGATATTTACCAGACATAACCGCTCGGGGTGTGCAGCAATACACCCCGAGCGAGATGCTAGATGCTCTTACTTGAGCGTGGCGTACATGACAGCCTTGATGGTGTGCATGCGGTTCTCGGCCTCGTCGAAGACCTTGGAAGCGGGGCTCTCGAAGACCTCGTCGGTGACCTCCTGCTCGGTGATACCGAACTGCTCGCACTTCTCGGCGCCAATCGTGGTGTTGGTGTCGTGGAAGCTGGGCAGGCAGTGCAGGAAGATAGCACCCGGGTTGGCCATAGCCATGACCTCGGAGGTGACACGATACGGGGTGAGCTGAGCGATGCGCTCGGCCCAAACCTCGTCAGGCTCGCCCATAGAGACCCACACGTCGGTGTAGATAACGTCGGCACCGGTGACGCCGTCCTTGACGTCGGTGGTCAGCTTGATGGTGCAGCCGTTGGCCTCGGCGATGGGCTTGCAGGCCTCGATGACATCGTCAGCGGGCATGCACTCCTCGGGGCCGCAGGCCACGAAGTTCATGCCGAGCTTGGAGCAGACGACCATGAGGGAGCGAGCAACGTTGTTCTTGCAGTCGCCCATGAAGACGAGGGTCTTGCCCTTGATGTCGTAGTTGAAGTTCTCCTGGACGGTCAGGATATCGGCGAGCATCTGGGTGGGATGCCACTCAGTGGTCAGGCCGTTCCACACGGGCACGCCGGACTTAGCAGCGAGCTCCTCGACGTCGTCCTGGGCAAAGCCACGGAACTCGATGCCGTCATACATGCGGCCGAGAACACGGGCAGTGTCCTCGATGGACTCCTTCTTGCCCATCTGCGACGAACCCGGATCGAGGTAGGTGACGCCCATGCCCAGATCCATGCCGCCGACCTCGAAGGCGCAGCGGGTACGAGTGGAGGTCTTCTGGAAGAGCAGAACGATGTTCTTGCCCTCGAGATAGCGGTGCGGAACGCCAGCGCGCTTCATATCCTTGAAGTTCTTGGAGAGCTTGAGCAGGTACTCGATCTCCTCGGTGGTGAGGTCGAGGAGCTTGAGGAAGCTACGGCCGGAGAGGTTAACACCCATGGTTCGAATCCTTTCGAAGAAATGAATTACGTAAGTATTAGTGTTGCCCGTTTGACGGGCGAAACCGGTGCGGTTGTAGGGGGACCGCACCGGAAACGGAAAGACTTAGAGGTCCTCGCGCCAGAAGGGCATGCTCATGCAGCGCGGGCCGCCGCGACCGCGGGAGAGCTCGGCGGAGGGCACGACGAGAAGGTCCAGGCCCTCCTTGTACAGCACGTCGTTGGTGACGGTGTTGCGGGCGTAGACGCAGATCTTGCCGGGCTCGACGCACAGGGTGTTGGAGCCGTCGTTCCACTGCTCGCGGGAGGCCGCGATCGGGTCGCCGCCGCCGCAGGGGATCAGCTTGACCTGGTCGACGCCGGTGGCGTCCTCCAGGACGTGCTCGAGGGTGTCCTCGATCAGGCGGATGTTCACGTCGCCCGGGTTCTTGCCGGCGGTCAGCTCGTAGACGCGCAGGGTGCCCATGATGGCGGGGTGGATCGTGAACTTATCGACGTCGATCTGGGTGAAGACCGTGTCGAGGTGCATGAAGGCGCGCGAGACCGGGATGTCGAAGGCCAGGATGCGCTCGACCTTGGAGTCGGAGTTCCAGAAGATGTTCTGGGCCATGACGTCGATCGCGGCGGCCTGGGTGCGCTGGGAGATGCCGACGGCGAGGGTCTTCTCGTTGATGTTCAGCACGTCGCCGCCCTCGGTGTGGAACTGGCAGTCGCGGCGGAAGTACAGCGAGACGTCCTTGTAGTCGGGGTGGTACTTGAAGACGTACTTGCCGTACAGGGTCTCGCGGTTGCGGGTGACCGAGTACATGCGGTTGAGGTTGACGCCCTCGCCGATGACCGCGAACGGGTCGCGGGTGAAGTAGAGGTTGGGCATCGGGTCGATGATCAGGTCGGACTCGGACTCGGAGTTGACCAGGGAGTCGAGGGTCGTGGAGGCCGTGAGGGGCATGTCGATCTCGGACTTGGTCATGCCGGCCATGGTCTTCTTGACGAACTCGAGGTTGTCCTCGATGGAGTCCAGCTTCTCGCGGACGATCTGCGGCATGTGCTGGCCGCGGATGCCGGCCTCGGCGATGTACTGGTCGGTGAACTCGGCGCGGGCGCCGGGGACCTGGTCGAACACCTCGGCGACGAGGTTCTCGAGATAGAGGACCTCCACGCCCTGGTCCCTCAGGATCTGGGCGAAGGTGTCGTGCTCCTGCTGCGCGACCTCCAGGAACGGGACGTCGTCGAACAGGAGTCGCTCGAGCTCGTCGGGCGGCAGGTTGAGGAGCTCGTCGCCGGGACGGTGCAGGCAGACCTTCCTGAGCTTGCCGATCTCGGAAGGCACGTGCAGACCTTTCGTCATGGCCTCCTACCTTTCTTTCGGGCCTTTCGGCCGAATCTCTCAGCGCCCTTCCATAGCGGACGCTGCTTGCTGACAGCTCTAGTTATATCCAAATTCCACCCGCAATTCCACCTCGCCCCCGAACGGTCAACAAAGTGCGATGAACGGTATATCGCATGAGATTCCCCCATAATGTACTTCGGCGTTCTAAAGTAACTTTTCTAAGGTAAACGCTCTTTTTTCCTAAAAACTATTTGCAATTGCATCTCTAAACTTTTGATTCAGAATTGCATAGCTAAATCGGTTTTATGTATATAAATGATGATGTTTACGTTTCCGCCTGCATTCAATGATATTCAGCTATCCATCATTCTTATTCACACTTACGTACCAGTTGAGTGAGGATATAGACCGCTTGCAGACGAGCAGGGCGTCAGTCCTATGACTTGTCAGCGTAAGAAGTAGGTAAAGATACCGTTCGCACAATACGTCCGTGCCACAAGTCGACTAAATTGAGACAATAGTGAATAGGGTTAGGCTACCGTCCCCTGCGGGGACTGAACGGACAGATGCATATGCCGAGCAAAATCGAAAAAAAGCAAGCCGCCGCAAAGCTGCGCAAACCGCCTCGCGACTTCTCGTACACGCAGAACCGAGAGCTCAGCTGGCTACGCTTTGACAACCGTGTGCTTGACGAAGCCTTCGATGAGACCGTTCCGCTGTTCGAGCGTCTAAAGTTCGTGTCGATTTTCGAGTCTAACCTCGACGAGTTTCTCATGGTGCGCGTGGGCGGCCTGTCCGATCTGGCAGAGCTCAAAAAGCAACCTGTCGACAACAAGAGCAATATGACCGCCTCCGAACAGGTCGATGCTGTCATGGCCGAAATGCCCGGGCTCCTTACCCGTTGGGAGTCCATCTTTAAGAGCATCGAGGGCAAGCTCGACACCTTGGGCGTTCACCGCGCCCGCATCGATTCGCTTACGCCCGAGGAGCGCACCTTTGTAACCCGCTACTTCCAGGCCTACGTGTCGCCGGTCATCTCGCCGCTGGTCATCGATCCTCGCCACCCCTTCCCCAACCTACGCAATGGCGCGCTCTATCTGGCCTGTGGTCTGGACGGCGCCACCGACGAGGAGAGCCTGCTGGGCCTTATCGAGATTCCCACCTCGATGAACCGCGTGGTCGAGATCCCCTCGCCCACCGGCACCTACTCCTACATCTTGCTCGAGGACGTCATCCTCGCCTGCCTGGACAGCTGCTTTGGCTCCTATAAGCCGCTGGATCGTGCGCTGATCCGCGTCACCCGCAACGCCGACATCGATCCGGACGGCGAGGGCGTCGAAGAGGAAGAGGACTACCGCCAGCACATGAAGCGCATCCTCAAGAAGCGCCTGCGTCTGCAGCCGGTAGTGCTCGCGGTCTCGGGGTCGCTCGAGAAGGCAACGCTCAAGACCATCCGCAAGGCGCTCGAGCTTTCGCGCCGCTCTGTCTTTACCTGCGATATCCCGCTCGACCTGGGCTACGTCTTTGGCATTGAGGGCAAGATTCCCGAGCACCTGCGCAACGAGCTGCTCTTTACGCCGTTTAGGCCGCAGCCCAATCCCACCATCGACATGACCCGCTCCATCCGCGAGCAGGTGCTGCAGCACGACAAGCTGCTCTTTTATCCCTACGAGGCCATGAACCCCTTCCTGGATCTGGTGCACGAGGCCGCCTACGACCCCGAGTGCATCTCGCTGCGCATCACGCTCTACCGCGTGGCCAAGCAGAGCCGCCTGTGCGAGTCGCTGATCGATGCTGCCGAGAACGGCAAAGAGGTCACGGTGCTCATGGAACTTCGTGCCCGCTTTGACGAGCAGAACAACATCGAGTGGGCCGAGCGCCTGGAAGAGGCCGGCTGCACCGTCATCTATGGTTCCGAGGGCTTTAAATGCCACTCAAAGATCTGCCAGCTCACCTATCGCGAGGGCATGGCGCTAACGCGCCTCACGCTTTTGGGCACCGGCAACTTTAACGAGAAGACGGCCAAACTCTACAGCGACTTTATGCTCATGACAGCCCATCCCGGCATCGGCGAGGACGCCAACCTGTTCTTCCGCAACCTGTCGCTGGGCAACCTGCGCGGCGACTACCGCTTCCTGGGTGTGGCGCCCGTCGGACTGAAACCGCTCATCATGCGCGGGCTTGACCGCGAGATCCAGCGCGCCCTTGCCGGCGAGCCCGCCCGCGTGTTCTTTAAGCTCAACTCGCTGACCGACCGCGAGGTTATCGACAAGATCGCCGAGGCATCGTGTGCCGGCGTGCGCGTAGACATGATCATCCGAGGCATCTCGTGCCTCAAGCCCGGTGTTCCGGGCAAGACCGAGAACGTGCATGTCCGCTCCATCGTCGGACGCTTTTTGGAGCACGCGCGCGTCTATGCTTTCGGCGTGGACTCGGACATGATTTACCTGAGCTCGGCAGACATGATGACGCGCAACACCGAGCACCGCGTGGAGATTGCCTTCCCCGTGCTCGACCCCACCTGCCGCGCCCTGGTGCACGAGTACATGGGCATGCAGCTGCGCGACAACGTGAAGGCCCGCAGCCTCACGAGCGACGGCACCTGGGTCCCCGTGGAGCGTGCAGAGGGTGAGAAACCCTTCAACTCGCAGGAAGCCCTGCTGGAGCGTGCCTATCGCAACGCCGAGGCCGCCGCGCAGCAGCGCGCACAGGAGAAGGAACGTGTGGCCGAGGAGGCCATTCAGGCCGATGTTGAACACGGGGCAGCTGCCAAACCGGAAGCGGTTGCAGCTCCCCCGGTGAATGAGCCCGAGGCTGCCGCAGAGCCCGCCGTGGAGAAAGCGCCCGAGCCCGCTACTGCGACTCCGGAGCCCGCCGCCGAGGCAAAGCCCGCCCCTGCTCCTGAGCCGCAGCCGGCCACACCCAAGGTCCAAGAGGTCCAGGCGACCGTCATTGAGCCCGAGCCTGCACCTGCACCTCAGCCCGATCCGCAGGTCACCAAGCCCGCACCCGAGACGAGCGCCCGTCGCGATAAGCCCGCTGGCAAGACCAAGGCCATCGAGCGCCATCGCCCCGGCCGCGTGCGCATGGGCCTGGGTCTGATCGGCCTGGGTCTTAAGACGCTCATTACCGGCAAGACGAAATAGTCGTTTGTAGAAGCAGTTTGTAGAAGCGCCCCGCATTTGAGGAAAGCCTCGGATGCGGGGCGCTTTTCCCTGCTACCATGGTGCGAACAACAACGCGAATGACAGGCAGGAATATGAAGCTCACTATAGAATCGATGACCTACGGCGCCGACGGGCTGGCGCACGCCGACAACGGCAAGGCCGTCTTTGTGCAGGGTGCCGTGGCAGGCGACACCGTCGAGGCCGAGGTCGTACAGGACGGCAAGTCATTCATGCGCGCCCGCACCACCGAGATTCTGGAGCCAAGCCCCAATCGCATTCAGCCTCCCTGCCCCTTCGTGGGCATCTGCGGCGGCTGCTCGTGGGGCAATCTCTCACGCACGGCACAGCTCGCCGCCAAGGAGCAAAACCTGCGCTCCACGCTCGAGCGCATCGGCAAGTTCGCTCCTGAGCTGGCAGATGAGTTGGTACAGCCCATCTGCCACACCAAGGACGACTGGGGCTACCGCAATAAAATCGAGCTCGAACCGACCGTCGTCAACGGTCGCGTGCGCCTTGGCATGCACGGTGTCGACTCCAGCAAAATCGTGACCGTCGATATGTGTCCGCTGTTCGATAAGCGCTTCCCGAAGGCACTCAAATCGGTCGTCGGCGCACTCAACTATCTAAGCGGCAGCCATGACTTGGGGCTCGAACGCGTGGGCATTCGCGCATCGCGCCGCACCAAGGCACTCGAGGTCGCACTCTGGACGCCCACAGGCTCTTTTCCGCGCTCGCAGGTCTCCCGCGTGCTGGCGGACGCCGCTCATCCTACGAGCATCGTACGCGTGATGAGCAAGGGCGAAAAGAAGGCCCGCCGTGTCTCCAAGGTCGAAATGCTCGCCGGAGAGGGCTCATGGACCGAGAATATCGCCGAGGATCAGATGCGCTTGTCTGCCCCGTCTTTTTTCCAGGTCAACACCAAGGGTGCCGAGATTTTGATCGATCTTGTCATGGAAGCGCTCGACCCGCAGGAAGACGAGCTTGCCGTGGACCTGTACTGCGGTGCCGGCACCTTTACCCTGCCGCTCGCCCGCCGCTGCGACTTTGTCGCTGCCGTCGAGGCCTACGGCCCCGCCGTGCGCGATCTACGCCGTAACCTGGAAATCAACAAGCTTGATAACGTCGACGTCATTGGCGGAGACGCGGTGCGCGAGTTCCCCGACCAGGATGCCGACATCTTGGTGGTCGACCCGCCGCGCGCAGGCCTCGCCCCCGAGGCGATCGGCCTTATCGCCAGCACGAGTGCCCGCGATGTCGCCTACGTGAGCTGCGACCCGGCCACCCTGGCGCGCGATCTCAAACGCTTTGTCGAAGAAGGCACCTTCTCCCCCGTAAAGATCACGCCAGTCGACCTGTTCCCACAAACCTTCCACTGCGAGACCGTCGTCCACCTTAGGCGCAACTAGCCGCTTAATCATTGCTCAGAAAATCATTGGGAAATCGAGCGTGGCAAGCGGAGGTCTTCGGGGTATAAGACGGCTAATTGTATGCCGCCTATGAAAGGAACCCTCATGCCCAGCGTTGCCGTTCTCGCCGCCGATGGCTTTGAAACTATTGAATGCTTGACCATGGTCGATGTCATGCGTCGCAGCGGCGTGCGTGCCACGCTCGTCTCGATCATGCCCACGCGCGAGGTCGTAAGCTCGCTGCAGATCCCCGTGACCTGCGATGCGCTCTTTGATGAGATCAACTTTGACGAGTACGACTGCGTCGTGCTGCCCGGCGGCCTGCCCGGTGCCACCAACCTGCGCGCAGATCAGCGCGTCTGCGACGTGGTCTGCGAGTTCGCCGCAACCAAGCACGTCGCCGCCATCTGCGCCGCCCCGTTTATCCTGGGCGAGCTCGACCTGCTCGAGGGGCGCCATGCCACGTGCTTCCCTGGCTTTGAGAAAAGCTTCCCCGAAGGCGCCTATACCGGCGAGAAGGTCACGCAAGACGGCAACATCATCACTGCCAGCGGCATGGCACAGTCCCTCCCCTTTGCATTGGAGCTGCTGCGCACGCTCGCCGGCGACAAGGCCGTCGAGAAGGTCGCCGAGGGCATCCAACTATGATTTTGGCTTCGCAATCGCCGCGCCGCATAGAGCTGATGCGCGAGGCAGGCTACAACATTCGCGTGATTCCCGCGGATATCGACGAAACGCCCTTTGATGGCGAGGCCCCGCTCACGCTTGTCGAGCGCTTGGCACGCGCCAAGGCGGCTGCCGTTGCTGCCGAGTATGCCGAGCCCAATGAGCTGACGGTCGCGGCCGACACCATCGTCACCTTTGACGGCATGATTCTGGGCAAGCCGGCAACCGAGGACGAGGCGCGCACTATGCTCCGTGAGCTTTCGGGCCGCACGCACCAGGTCGCAACCGGCGTCTGCATCGTTAAGGCAGGCGATACGGCCGCCCCGCATGCCGCCGAAAGCCTGTCCTTTGTCGATGTGACCGACGTGACGTTCTACGAGCTCACCGACGAGCAGATCGAGCACTACGTCGCCTCGGGTGAGCCCATGGACAAGGCCGGCGCCTACGGCATTCAGGGCACAGGAGGACGCATGCTCGTGCACGATATTTCGGGCGACTTCTATAACGTGGTGGGCCTACCCATCGCCCGCGTCGCGCGCGCGATTCAAAAACTCTCGTAATTGCATCTGGCGCTGGGTATCCCCCGGCGCCTACAATTTTGGCGTACCGTACGGATCCCGACCGGGCACAAGGCGCGGCGGAAAACCGATAGGAGTTAAACATGGATACACTGCTCGAGGCCATTGACGTCTGCGATGTCGATGGCTTTTGCTATGGCAACTATACGGACGAGGAGGCCGGCACCGGTTGCACCGTAATCGTGGCACCCGAGGGCGCCACCGGCGGTGTTGACGTTCGCGGCGGTGCTCCCGCTTCGCGCGAAACCGACCTGCTGCGACCTGAGAACACCGTCGACAAGGTCCACGCCGTCTGCCTTTCGGGCGGATCGGCCTTTGGCCTCGAGGCTGCAAGCGGCGTCGCTCGCGAGCTTGAGAGCCGCGGCATCGGCCTTCCCGTCGGCCCCACGCAGGTGCCTATCGTGTGCTCCAGCTGCATCTTCGACCTTGCCTTTGGCGACCCCACCGTGCGCCCCGACATTGAGGCCGGCATCGCCGCCGTGTGCGAAGCACTCGACCACACCCCCACCAAGCTCGAACAGGGCAACGTAGGCGCCGGCACGGGCGCCACCGTGGGTAAGCTCATGGGGCCCGCCACCTGCATGAAGGCCGGCCTTGGAGCTGCCGCCGTGGCACTCGGCCCCATCAAGGTGGGCGCCATGGTCTCGGTCAACGCCTGCGGCAACGTTGTCGACCCCTTCACCGGCGAGTGGGTCGCCGGTATGCGCGCCGCGGCCGATAGCGACCAGATCGTCGACATGGAACTCGCAGCCTTTGCCGCCGCCGGATCCATGCAGATGCCGCTCGACCGCACCAACACCACCATCAGCTGCATCGTCACCAACGTGGAACTCACTAAGGCACAAGCCACCAAGGTCTCCCAGATGGCCGCAGACGCCTACGCACACGCCATCCGCCCCACACACACCACCAACGACGGCGACACCATCTACACCCTCGCCAGCGGCAAACTGGGCGCCCAGGCAAGCGCCGCCGTTCCCCTAGACCTGCTGGGCATGCTCGCCGTAAGGGCCCTGGAAACCGCCATCGTAAACGGAGCCAAAACCGCCAAAACCTCCCACGGAATCCCAGGTGCTGCGAAGTAATCTCACTCGACCGTCGGTCGGAGGCGGGCGGGCATTACGTTTGCTGCTCTACAGTCCTATGCAAGACGAAGGCCACATTAAGTGGCCTTCTTTGCATGCGGAACTCGCGACAAACGTAATGCCCGCCCGCCTCCGACCGACTACCAACTAATATTTTTTCAGCCCAGGCCCCTGTGTACCGCGCGTCGAAGATCTTCAAATTCAAATAACCTGACAATCGATTCTTATAGCAGAGGCCCCTTGGCCTTTAGTTTGATACAAGTTCCGCACGAGCCGGAAAGCACTTAATGTGCTTTCCGTGCGAGCAGGACTGTTCGCAGTAGCAAACTAAAGGCCAAGGGGCCCAGTCAACCTATCAGCAGCGATTACTCGGCAGCTAGTTGAATTTGAAGATCTTTGAGGCAAGACGGTATAGGCCGAGTGTGGTTTTGTCTCCGGCCCGTCCGCGCAGATTGGTGAAGAACCCGACCACGCCGTAGCGGGCACGACGATACATGCGCTCGTCGTAGGCCTTCAAATCATTCCACAGCGTCTTTAGGCGCTCGTCGGCGCAATCTTCCTCGGAAAGCTTGGTGAGCACCGAGCAGATCGCCATCATCATGGTGAAATAGCCCATCATGTACGAGCGCAGACGCGACGACTCAACATCGCTGTACAGGTGGTACGACTCCATCATGATGCGCGTCACACGGAACTGCTGGTCCAGACGCTTGACCATCGTGGCCTCGTTGACACTCTGGCCCTCGCGACCGATAAAGTAGCGATAGAGGTCGATGTCGGCGTAGTACATGGTCTTGCAACGCGGCAGCGGCACGTAGGCGTAGATGTTGTCCACATAGAACGTGTGCGGCGGCATGGGAAGGTTGGACTCGCGCAGCACATCCGTGCGATAGCACAGGCTGTGCATGAGTAGGTTCTGGTCCAGGCGGAAATGACCGATCTGATCCCAGGAAAAGATCTTTTTGCGCGGCAGGGCAAATTTGTAGCCAATAGCGGTATGCGTGCCCTCGTAAACCTTCTCGTACACGTAGTTCGAGATAAACAGGTCAACGCGCTGGTCACGCTCTTCAAAGCCACGCAGAATCGACAGCATAGTCGAAAGAGCCGCAGCATCGAGCCAGTCATCCGAGTCGACGACCTTGTAGTAGGTGCCCTGTGCCTCGCGCAGACCCGAAAGGACGGCAATACCGTGGCCGCCGTTCTCCTGGTGCACCGCGCGAATGATACCGGGATAACGTGCCTCCCACTCGTCGGCCTTATCGGCCGTCTCGTCCTTGGAGCCGTCGTCCACTACGATAATCTCGATATCGGTGGCGTAATTGCTCCCCTCCAAGATGGAGGTGATGCAATGGTCCATGTCCTTGGCGGCGTTATACGAGGGAATACCGAATGTTATGACTTTATGCATGGCAGGCGATAATCTCATCCGAAAGATCGAGGGCGGAATTGGTCACAGCGTCCATATCGTAGTAACGATACTCGGCCAGACGACCCACCGGGTGGAAGTTCGTCAGGTTCTGGACGCGCTCAAGATAGCGATCATAGAGCTCACGGTTCTCGGGCTCAAGAATGGCGTAGTACGGCGTCTCGCCCGAGCCGGGCGTATAGGCCTTGGAATACTCCTTCATGATGGTGGTCTTGCCGGGCAGGATCTGACCGGTCATGTTCTTGAACTCGGTAATGCGCGTGTAGTCCTCGCTCGTGGTGTAGTTGACGGTGCCCACGGGCTGGAACTGGTCCATATCGAGCGTCTCGAACTTCATGTCGAGCGTG
This sequence comes from Collinsella sp. CLA-JM-H32, assembly GCF_040098165.1. NCBI lineage: Bacteria > Bacillati > Actinomycetota > Coriobacteriia > Coriobacteriales > Coriobacteriaceae > Collinsella > Collinsella sp. CLA-JM-H32. Next base: position 32,102 of record NZ_JBBNMZ010000014.1, on the reverse strand, counting down.
CGGTACGGTAGCGCGCCCAGATCGAGATTGAACAGCTCATCGAGCGGACCGGTGTAGACGATCTCGCCACCATAGACCTTGCCGTCGATCTTGACGGTAGTCTCGTCGATTTCAAAGAGGTCACGGGCGTCCACGTCGCAGAACACGTCGATCAGGTCGTGGTCGAGCATGTGCTCAAAGAGCGCCGTGTAGCCCTCCTGCGGCATGCCCTGGAAGGGAGCTTGCGGGAAGTAGCGGTCATCATCGCCCACAAAGACGGGAACGCGGCCGGTGATCGAGGGATCGATCTGATCGGGCGTCTGGCCCCACTGCTTCATGGTGTAATGCAAAAAGACGTTCTCGTAGACGTAATCGGCGACCTCGGCAAGATCCGGGTCGTTCTTCTTACGCAGCTCCATAATGGGCACCTTGACATCCTTGCCAAAGGTCTCCACGAGCTTCTGATACAGCTCCTCGCCGCGCTCGTCACCAAAGGCGAGCTTGAGACTCGCATGGTTGAAGGGCACGGGCATAAGGGTACCGTTGATGTTGGCGAGCACCTTGTGCTGATAATCCGTCCACTTGGTAAAGCGCGACAGGAAATTGTGCACGCGCTCGTTAAAAGTGTGATAGATATGCGGACCGTACTCGTGGATCAGGATTCCGGCCTCGTCAGTGCAGTCATAGGCATTGCCCGCAATGTGGCTACGGCGCTCCAAAACGGCAACACGATAGCCGATGGTCTCGGCAAGACGGCGGGCGCAAACGGCACCGGCATATCCAGCACCGACGACAATCATGTCGTACGCGCCGGCGTTAAAGCCTTCAGGCAGGCCTGAGGTAATCTGCATCGATACTCCTTGTCAAAAGCCACGGGCTCGTTAGCTGGGCTTTTCTCGAACATTCTTCGAGACATATTTATCAGAGCGATTATAGCGCTAATGCGTCCTATAATGAGCTTGCCACACAAGGAAAGCTCAAGCACCGCGGCGTACATAATTGAAAGGTAAACCCGCTAGCAGCGGGTTTATTCGTGAACAGCCGGGTGCCTGGAGCTTAGCGAAACGCTTGTAAGGAGTAACATGAGCGATTTCCTAAACCGTATGAAGTCTGCCGCCAAGGCCGACCTTAAGACGATCGTCCTGCCCGAGGGCGAGGATCCGCGCACTATCGTCGCGGCCACCAAAATCATCGAGGAGGGCCTGGCAAAGATCGTCATCCTGGGCAACCCCGACGAGATCAACGTTCCCGGCGCTACCGTCATCGACCCGCGCAATGCCGAGAAGCACGAGGAGTACGCGCAGAAGTTTGCCGAGCTCCGCGCCAAGAAGGGCGTTACCATCGAGCAGGCTCGCGCCCAGGTGATGGACGCCACCTACTTTGGCACCATGATGGTCAAGATGGGCGATGCCGACGGCCTGGTCTCCGGCGCCTGCCACTCCACCGCCGACACCCTGCGCCCCGCGCTTCAGATCCTCAAGACCGCCCCGGGCACCAAGCTGGTCTCGGCCTTCTTCGTGATGTGCACCGACACCCCGCAGTTCGGCACTGACGGCACGCTGATCTTCGCCGACTGCGGCCTCAACATCAACCCGTCCTCCGACGAGCTCTCCGAGATCGCCATCGCCTCCGCTCACTCCTGGTCCACCTTCATGGGCAACGTTGAGCCGCACGTGGCCATGCTCTCCTACTCCACCATGGGCTCCGCTGGCGGCGAGGTCGCCAAGAAGGTCCAGGAGGCTGTGAAGTTCTGCAAGGAGAAGGCTCCCGAGCTCGCCATCGACGGCGACCTGCAGCTCGATGCCGCTATTGTCCCCACCGTCGCCCAGCTCAAGGCTCCCGGCTCCTCCGTTGCCGGCAAGGCCAACGTGCTCGTGTTCCCCGACCTCGAGGCCGGCAACATCGGCTACAAGCTGGTCCAGCGCTTCGCCGGCGCCGACGCCTACGGCCCCATCCTGCAGGGCATCGCCAAGCCGGTCAACGATCTGTCGCGCGGCTGCTCTGCTGACGACATCGTGGGTGTCGTGGCCATCACCGCCGTCCAGGCTCAGATGGCTGAGTAGCGGACATATCCCCTCGGGACCCTACAGGGTAAAGCTCTGAAAACGTCCTCGGACATGCATGAAACCCCCGCTGCGCACTTCGTGCGGCGGGGGTTTCATGCGTCCTGCGGAATATTTTCAGAGCTTTACCCTGTAGGGTCCCTGCCGCCACGTAGCAATCAGGGAATCCGGGGTGGACGGCGGCTTGGCTACGAGCTGGAGCTGAAAATCTGAATGGATGGGTGCCGTTGCTGGGAGCGCAGGCGTTGCTGATGATGATCACTTTGGAGATTGAAAGGCCGGTGGGCTTCGGCGGTTGTTGTGCCGGAAACTACATCCCAGTTTGGAGGCGGATTGTGGGATGTGGCTTCCGCTTGGGGCCTGTTTGGGAAACCGTGGGACGGAATTATGCTTTATTGTGGGTCGCACTTTCCGCAACGTGCCTCAACCGGAAAGCGTGTCCCAGTATTTGCGCTCGAAATGGGATGGGGTTTCCGCCGTCCATCTGCTAGTAAAAAGGCCTCCGGAGCTGTTGCTCTGGAGGCCTTTCGTTTACTTGCAAATGCGCGCGTTAGTTGTTCTTGGTCAGGCGCTCGACGTCGTGGGCGATCATGTATTCCTCGTCGGTGGGGATGACCATAACCGTGACGGAAGAGCCGGCGGCGCTGATGACCTGTGGGCCGTTGCCCACGGCCTCGCGGTTCTTGTTGTTGTCGATGCGCACGCCCAGCCACTCAAAGCAGTCGCAGAAGGCCTTGCGGATCGACCAGTCGTTCTCGCCGATGCCGGCGGTAAAGGTAATGGTGTCCACGCCCGCCATGGAAGCGATCATGGAACCGGCCTGCTGCATGGCCTTATAGGCGAACATATCGAAGGCGAGCAGGCAGCGCTCGTCGCCCTCGGAGGCGCGCGTGCGGATGTCGCGGGCGTCGTTGGAGATGCCCGAGATGGCAAGCAGACCAGACTGCTTGTTCATCATGTCATCGACTTCCTGGTAGCTGTAGCCGCCCTCGCGCTGCAGGTAGCACACGGTGGCCGGGTCGATGGAACCACAACGGGTGCCCATCATCAGGCCATCGAGCGGCGTGAGACCCATCGTGGTGTCGCGGCACACGCCGTCCTCGATAGCAGCGAGCGAAGCACCGTTGCCCAGATGGCACGAAAGCAGGCGGTGGCAGCGCGAACCCAGGATCTCCTTGGCCATCATCCACTCATAGCGGTGGCTCGTGCCGTGGGCGCCGTACTTGCGCACGTGGTACTTGTCGCAAACGTCCTTGGGCAGCGCGTAGGTGTAGGCAACCTCGGGCATGGTCATGTGGAACGAGGTGTCGAAGACCGCCACGTTGGGCAGCTCCGGATACTTCTCACGGCAATACTCAATCGCTGCGGCCTCGCCGTAGTTGTGCAGCGGAGCAAGCGGTGCCACCTCAAGAATCTTGGCCATAACCTCGTCGTCGACAACCGCGGAATCATCGAAGTGCCAGCCGCCCTGAACGATACGATGCCCAATGCCATCAATCGTAAAGTCGGTCTTCTCGAGCTCCTCGAGCACGCGAGCGATAGCAGAGCGATGATCGGGGAAAGGGACCTCCTCGGTCTGCTTAGCGCCACCGTTCTCGGAGTGGCCAAAGATGCCCATGTCCGATCCGATACGCTCGCAGTTGCCCTTGGCGAAAACCTTGCGGGTATCGGTATCCAAAAGCTGATATTTAAGGCTTGAGCTGCCGGCGTTGACAACAAGTACGTTCATGAGACTCCTTCGCAGTGCAATACGGTCGACGCAGGCCCCTTAAGGCGGCCGCATTTTAATAAGAAGTTATCATATCTTGATAAATAGATATCAGCATATCGCCCAACGAGCGCAAAAGAGGGGCCGAACGGCGCTCGGTCGTCCAGCCCCTCCCCTCTTGCAATTACTTGCCGTTGACGATGCGCTCGACGTCGGAAGCGATCATGAACTCCTCGTCCGTAGGGATGACGAAAATCTTGACCTTGGAATCCTTGGCGGACAGGCACCAAGCGCCGTCGCCACGCAGGGCATTACGGGCGTGATCCATCTTGACGCCCATAAAGGCCAGACGATCGGCCACGCCAGCGCGAACGGCCGGAGCGTGCTCGCCGATGCCGGCGGTAAAGACCAGGGTGTCCATGCCGCACATGGAGGTGGCCATCTCGGCGGCCTTAGCGGCAATCTTGTAGACGAACATATCGAAGGCGAGCTGAGCCTCGGGGTCACCAGCAGCGGCGAGCTCCTCAACGTTGCGGCAGTCGTTGGTCTTGCCACCGGTCACAGCCAAAAGGCCAGACTTCTTGTTCATCATCTCGTCGACCTCGTCGAAGGTGTAGCCACCCTCGCGCTGCAGGTAGCACACGGTAGCCGGATCGATGGAGCCGCAGCGGGTGCCCATCATGACGCCGTCGAGCGGCGTCAAGCCCATGGTGGTGTCCATGCACTTGCCGTCCTCGATGGCGCACAGGGAAGCGCCAGAGCCGATATGGCACACGACGACCTTGCGGGCCTCGCCGTTGGTCATCTCGGCGACCTTCTTGGAGATGTAGCGATAGCTGGTGCCGTGGGCGCCGTACTTACGGATGTGCAGCTTGTCGCAAACATCCTTGGGAAGGGCGTAGGTCTTGGCGACCTCGGGCATGTTGAAGTGGAAAGCGGTGTCGTAGACCGTGACGTTGGGCAGATCGGGATACTGCTCCAGGCAGTACTCGATAACGTTGGCCTCGGGGTTGTTGTGCAGCGGCGCCAGCGGGGCGACCTCGCGAATCTTGGCGAGGACGTCCTCGTCGACGAGGGAGGAATCACCAAAGTACCAACCGCCCTGAACGATACGGTGGCCGATGCCCTCGATCTTGACGCCATTGGCCTCAAGGTCCTTCAGGACGACCTCGATGGCGACCTTGTGGTCGGGGAACTCGATGTTCTCGGTCACCTTCTTGGAGCCATTGGCAGCATGGGTGAAGGTACCACCGGTAAAGCAGACGCGCTCGCAGGAGCCCTTTGCGGACACCTTATGGGACTTGGTGTCGATGACCTGATACTTAAGGGTCGAAGATCCCGCGTTGACGACCAGAACGTTCATGTGTCTCCCTACTAACAGGCGGTGTGGCGCCGCCAGGTTACATACGCTTCAATAATAAACCCAAACGCCCTCGCGCTCGGGTTTATTGCGTTGATATATAAGTTATCGGTGCCTAAATACTCATGGCCTTTGACTTGTAAGACGAAATAGCGCGGGGATATACACCAGGGAAGAAATCCCGAGCGCAACAAGCAATACGACTCGAATGCCCGCGATGCTGCTCAACGCAGCATTGAACAGATAGAAAAGGATGGCACCCACCGCCACCATCTGGCTTTGGACCGAAATCAGTGAACAGCGCATCGAAGAATCGACAGCATTTTGAAAAATTGAGTATTTAATTGGAGCAAATAACGAGTACGCGACCGTCTGCAGTACATAGAACACGGGCAGCAAATAGACCGGAGTAAAGGGAATCAAAAACAGAGCAGCCAGGGAAAGGCGCACGATGCCGCAAATACGCGCAAAACGGCCCTTGTCGACATGAGCAATCACACTGGGCACAATAAGCCCCATGGAGGCCGAGGCAAGGAGCTGGACCGCAATGATCACACCCGAAGCGACGGCATTCATTCCGCGACCCGCAAGCAACAGTGAGAAAAAGTCTTCCAGGGCGACAAAAGCAAATGCCTGAGAACAGTCCATGATGAACGCTGAACGAAGAATGCCATTACACGCAATAGCAGCACCGATCATCTTCGGGCTAATTCCACGCTCAGGTGTCCCCGCAGTGCTCCCTCTTTGCATCTCAGGAATGCAGACAACGACAACCAACGTCAACACCATTGCGATGGTATCTGCCGAAAGACCAATAAGATATGCACCGACAGACGAAATGAAACCGCCCACGCAAGCGGAGATGGCATAAGAGGCATAGAAAACAAATCGCTCAACGACATTAAGTCTTACGAGCTGGTCCTGAGAGACGCTGTCAATGTAAATCGCTTCGATGGATCCGCTCACACATGCAACGGCAAAACCTTTAAGAGCAAACGCACCGATTAAAAGCAGAGGAGAACGGACGAGAAGCAGGGCGGCGTAGTATCCAAGCATTCCCACGACGCCAACGAGGCCGCTTGTCTTTCGTCCAAACCTATCAGCAATATAGCCAGTGGGAACTTCAAGGATGAACTTGCTCACTTGATATGCAATCATCATGCTAGAAATCGCCACCATCGAGAATCCGACGAATTCAAGGTAAACCGTCAGAAAATACAAGATGGTGCTGAAGTTCGACAGAAAAACGAACGTCATATAAAGCAAAACCGTACGGTTTTTCATACTCCGCCCTCCAAGAGTCAGCAATCTAAAATCGGAATCTTGGAAAAGCATGAGGGCAGAGCCGTCAGTCATGTGTTACAAGGCGTCAACATTCACTTGACGCCACGAGGCCAAATGGCCTCACGAAGCAAGGTGACGCAATAGGTGAAGAAATACCGTCTGGTGTCGATCGGTCCAGGCATTTTGTCGATAGCAAAAGTAGATGGGCAAGGCTACGTCATGCGAGCCTTCAATGGAACACTCGCTCACTTCCAGTCCATCTGATGCGAGAGAAGAGCCAGAAAAGCTCAATATCAATCCCCCGGCTTGAAGAAACTCAGTCTGCGCCCTGTTTCCGTATTCGACATCGCGAAAGCGGAAATTAACCAGCTGGGCTTCGGGGCATTGATTGATTGCATTGAGACAGGGTGACAAATTAATGGGAACAGCGAGCCTGCCGCCCAGTAACTCACGAATGGTCATAGCGTCAACAGATTGATGACCAGCTGGGCATGAAAGAACCTTGAGCTCCTTTTCACCCAAGTATTTCGAAGAAAGGACACTGTCCCTTGGTTCCTCAAATGAGATGGCCGCATCCGAAATGCCAAGCACAAGTGATTCAAAGCATGTAGCCGTTGGCTGATGCCACACATCAAGGTGAATCTGAGGGTGCGAGCTTTCAAACGAGTCGTACCAGTTTTCGGAAAAAAGACGCCCCCGCCCGTGAAGACAGGGGACGTAAAGACGAAAGTGGCCGTCGGGCGAAACGCCACCGTTCCCCGATTGGGTGTACTTTTTGAGATCGTCGACTTGTGCCAGGATCACGCGTGCACGACGCGCAAATTCTCTGCCCGCCGGAGACAAAACAGCCTCCCCCGCCGATCGATTGAGCAAAACGATCTGATACTCAGACTCCAGTTTCTTAATTGCCGACGAGACAGCCTGTGGGCTCACGTGAACGGCGCGAGCCGCTTTGCGCACGCCGCCGTAGTTCGCTACCGCTTGAAGGTATTCGAGTTGAGAAAACTGCATAGGTTACTCCAAAGGCAGCCAAGGCGACGGGCCGTGCGTCCTCAGATGAGGTTCTCGCCCAGGTTCTTGCCGCCGAGGACGTGCATGTGGAAGTGCATGACGGTCTGACCGGCGTTGACGCCCTTGTTGGAGATGACGCGGAAACCGTCCTCCAGACCCTTGGCCTTGGCGACCTCCTGGATGGCGTGGGCCATGGCGCCCATGGTCTCGGCGGGCACGTTATCGGCGATGTCACTGTAGTGCTTCTTGGGGATCACGAGCGTGTGGACCGGCGCCTGGGGATTGAGGTCGTCGAACGCGATGACCTGGTCATCCTCGTAGACGACGGTCGAGGGGATCTCGTGGTTGGCAATTTTGCAGAAGATGCAATCACACATGGTTGGTTCCTTTCTCACAGACCAAGGTAATTATATTTGGTCGGGATGGTTAGAACGAAAGGTTGTCGTCGGTGTTGGCGGCTTCGCCGTCGGCGAGCACGTCGTTGCCGTCGACGTCCTTCAGGAGCACCGAGACCTTCTGCTCGGCATCGGACAAGCGGGTACGCAGGCTCTTGAGGAGCTCGACGCCGCGGGTATAGCTCTCAAGCGACTCCTCGAGCTCCATATCACCCGACTCCAAGCTGCGGATGATGAGCTCCAACTCCTGTGAAGCCTGCTTGTACGTAAGCTGCTCGACCGGGGTCTTCTCTGCCATATCTGTTTCCTTTCCTAAAGGTTTATCGCTATGAAACGCGGCCTACTCGACCGTATCGACCGTTGCCGCCACGTTGCCGTCTGCCATGCGCACGCGAATGGCGTCACCGGGCTTAAAGGTCTTGGCGCTCGTGGCCACCCCATCATCGCTGTACGCGATGGAATAACCACGGGCAAGCACCTTGAGCGGCGACAGGGCATCGAGCGAGGCTGCCGCACGGCCCAGGTCGGATGCTGGCTTGTTGAGCATCGTGCGCCCCTGATGCTCCAGGCGGGAGCTTGCGAGCGTGAGCGCATGGCGCTTGCCATCGAGTCCTGAGGTGCTTGCGATCAAGCGCTCGGGCAGACGCTCAAAGTTGGAGCGGAATGCCCCAACCGAACGCGTTATGGCGCCGGACAAACGATCGGCCGTCAGGGCAAGCTCAGACTCGCGACGCTCAACCATAAACGTTGGGTCGTTGAGGCACGGGCGGCACGCAGCCGCATCGAGCGCATCGCCCAAGCGAGCCGTATAGGTATCCCAGGCACGGCGACCGCGCTGATCGAGCATCTCCAGGTCGACCTGGGCCGACCCAATCATCGATGCCATCGCAGCACCCAGACGTTGATAGCGCGCCTCGAGCACATCGGCCAACTCCGTCATAGCCGGCGCCACCGATTCGGCCGCCGCCGTAGGCGTGGAGGCGCGACGGTCGCTCACCATGTCGCAAATCGAGGTATCGGGCTCATGGCCAATGCCGGTCACCACGGGCACGGGACAAGCCGCCACCGCGCGGGCAAGCTCCTCGTCATTAAAGGTCATGAGGTCCTCAAAGGAGCCGCCGCCGCGCACCAGCAAGATGCAGTCGGGCGCTGGCGTAATGGAAGCGGCGCGGCGCAAGCCCTCGATGAGTTCTGCCGGCGCGCCCTCACCTTGAACTTTAGCCCCCACGCAAACGAGCTCGACAAGCGGGTTGCGACGACGCAATGTGCGCTTGACGTCATCGATTACGGCACCCGAAAGCGAGGTGACGACCGCCACGCGTGAGCAGAACACCGGGATGCGGCGCTTGCGCGCTTCGTCCATCAGGCCCTCGCGGCGTAGCTTTTCGGCCAGTTGCGCCACTTGTTGACGCAGCAGGCCCTCCCCCGCCAGCGAAAACGAGCGAGCGACAAAGCTCATGCGGCCCGTAGCCTTATAGAGATTGAAGCTGCCCTTAAAGCTCACCTGCATGCCGTCGCGCAGATCGAACGTGCGCTTGAGATAGGCACCCTTCCAAATGATGCAGTCAACGGCGGCCGAATCGTCCTTGATCTGGAAATAGCAGTGGCCGCTTCGGGCATTGGGGCCACGGAAGCCCGTGACCTCGCCCAGGACACTCAGCTGCGGAATGGCATCGAGCGCACCGGCGGCGATCTCCACCGCCTGGCTCACGCTGAGCTCCTTGCGCTCCTGCTCGTCCGAACCGTCAAACTCGGCGGAAACGGCATTGCCGGTTAGATTCCAGCCTGCCACGCAGCCTCCTTTCGTTATCGTGCACAAAGGCTCCGGCCCTGCGCAAATTCAAGTCCAACACATAGTACAGCGCCGCGGGGACACGAATCCCCGCGGCGCCCAACGACCCAATTTGTTATCGATCGGAGTTTCTGTTGTAGCGAACCATAAGGTAGAGCAGCTGAATGATCGAAGTCAGCGCTGCGGCCACATAGGTAAGCGCGGCCGCCGTCAGCACCTTCTTGGCGCCGTTGACCTGCTTGGAACTCATACCCGACTGCTCGATGTACGCCACGGCACGTCGGCTAGCGTCAATCTCGACCGGCAACGTAACGAGCTGGAACAGCACGCTAAACGAGAAGAAAATCAACGCGAGGGTCGTGAGCCCGGCAATGTTCATAAACAGGCCCAAGAGCAACACGATGGTCCAGGTGTTCTGGGTAAAGTTAACGACCGGAACCAGGGCGGTGCGCACCTTCATCATGGCGTAGCCGCTTTGACGCTGGGCGGCATGGCCCGCCTCGTGGCAGGCGACGGCAACGCTTGCGACCGACCCGCCCGAACGGTTGGCGTCCGAGAGATACAGGTTGTTATCCTGCGGGTTGTAGTGGTCGGTAAGCTCGCCAGCCACGCCCTTGATACCCACGGCGTTGCAACCGTTGGCGTCGAGCATGCGGCGAGCGACCGTAGCACCCGTGTCGCCGTCCGAGCGAACCTTGGACCAGGTCTTGTACGTCGAGTTGATATAGCTCTGCGCCGCAAGACCAAGCACCGTACAAACAAGGACAACCAGCAGGTACAGCGGGTCGATGCCAAAGCCGTAACCATAGTAATAGGGCATGCGAATTCCTCCGAATCGAGTTACACGTTGGAGGCATTCTACCCACTCAAGCGGCTAGGCTTCCCTACAGGAGCTCGATTTTGCCGTCCTTCACGGTGAGTCCCATGTTGCCCGAGAGCAGATCGTCCAGACGCGAACCCACAAGCTCAAAACGCCAGCCTTCGCGCAGGGGACTTTGCTCAGGATGCTCAATGTAGTCGGCCAGGTCATCGCGCGAGGCAATGACCGAGGTCGCCACGCCCGAGCGCTCGGCAACCAGGCGAATGAGCGCGTACATGAGATCCGTCACGCTCTCCAGCTCCGGAGAGATTTGGCGATGCCCGCGCACCATAAGCGGCAGGCGGTCGTGCGGGCAACTCGCGCCGCGCTTGATGGCCATCAACGCGCCATCCACGTCGCGCTCCCCCAGCTGGTCGGTGCCGCGAATGCTGCGGAACTCCTCAACACGCACGGGATTGCGCTTAACCAGGGCTAGCAGCGTATCATCGGACATAACCCACTTGCGCGGGATGTTGCGCCGCTCAGCGCGGTCCTCACGCCAGGCGGCAAGCTCGCGCGCAATGCCCAGCTGATGGCGGCTACACGAGTTGATGCGCTTGACCTTGCGGAACGCCTCATGGCGATCGGCACGGTAGTGCGACTCGTCGGCCAGAGGGCGCAACTCATCGAGCACCCAGTCCACGCGGCCCAGCTCGCGCAGACGGCTCATCATCTCGGTATAGGCGACGATCAAGTACTTGACGTCATCGATCGCGTACTCGATCTGCTTGTCGCTCAGCGGGCGGCGCGACCAATCGGTCAGCGACTCGGTCTTGGGAAGTGATACGCCGCAGAACGTCTGAACGAGCGCACCATACGAGATCTGCTGGCGCTCGCCCAAAAAGGCGGCGGCAACCTGCGTGTCAAAAATCGGTCGCGGCAGTGCGCCCACGGTATGGAGCATAACCTCCATGTCTTGAGAGCAAGCATGGAACACCTTGACCACGCCCTCGTCAGCCATAAGCTCGGCAAGCGGCGACAGGTCGTCGATCACCAGAGGATCGACCGCGACACTCTCGGCGGGGGTGGCAATCTGGACCAGGCACAGGCGCGGATGAAACGTGCGCTCGCGCAAAAACTCGGTGTCGACGGCGATCGCGTCGAACTCGCGGGCGCGCTGGCAAAAGTCGACCAGAGCCTGATGTGTGGAAATGTACATATCAACCCATCGAATAAGGTTAGGCCCGAAAAACACGGGTAGGATATCGGCATTGCTCTACAACTATACTCGGTTAGTCACAGAACGGGAACGTAAGTATGCGCTGCCTTATCATCCACAACCCGGCATCGGGTCCCAGCTCCGATGAAATCTTCGCATTCACGCACGCCCTTGCACAGGGCGGCGACGAGGTCGTGATGCGTTTTATCGGCGATGGCATGGAGCCCGAGGACGCGGTAGCGGACGTTCGTGAGTTCGATCGCGTGGTCGTTTCGGGTGGCGACGGCACCGTCTCCAACGTGCTCGACCAGATGCGCGGGTGCGGTGTCCCTACGCTCGTCTTCCCCTCCGGCACGGCTTGCCTGTTCTTTAACAACATCGGCAATGCCCCCGAGGCGGCGGCACTCGCCAAGGCTTGCCGCGCCGGCCGCACGGTCAAGGTGGACATGGGTGAGCTCTTTTGGCTCGACGAGAACGGTAACGAGAAGCGCCACGGCTTTATCATCATCGCCGGCTCGGGCTTCGACGCCGAGATCATGATGAAGGCCGCTCCCACCAAAAACGACATTGGCGAGATCGCCTACTTCCTCTCCGCGCTCGCTACGCCCAACCCCACGGTGGCACACTTCACCATTGAGCACGACGGCATTGTCGAGGAGCTCGACGGCATCTGCTGCATGGCAGGCAATACCTCGGTCATCCAAAACGACATCAACCTATTCCCTAACTGCCGCATGGACGACGGCATGGTCGACATCGTCGTTATTGAGCCCGTACGCACGGTGCAGCTGCTCCCCACGGTAATTACCGCCGCGCTCGACCCCGCTGGCAAATTGCTCGGCCGTCCGCAGTTTAAGATCATCCAGACCAAGGAAGCCAAGATCACCTGCACGCCATCGCTGGGCATGCAGTTCGATGGCGAGATCATCTCCAGCAACTCCGGCGTCTTTGGCGCCCGCGCACTGCCGCAATGCCTCGATCTCATCGTCGACGAATTTTCACCGCTCGGAAAATAGGAGGACCCCATGAACGACAATCCCCTGATTGGCTTTATCGTCATCGTCTTGGCCATGCTCGTCGGTTACGCCATCAATGTGATTCACCGCCGAAAGAAGTAAATCCACATTGGTATGATATTCATCCAGTTATCGACTCTCCCGTTGTTTATGCAAATCCTAAACAGCGGGAGAGTTTCCTTTTTGAGCACTGTCTGGCGCTTTATTCAGCTATAGTAAATGCAGGGTGCCTTTATTTAACTAAAGCCATATAATGAGTATTATTATCCGCTCATCGTATATTTCTTCACGCTCATCGAGTAAAAGCTATTGTCGAATGAATACTCTTTAAACTTCCTTTAGGCTAGTAGATGTATTTATTAGCTGAAGCTCCGTACGATTTCGCGGGGTTTCAACAGTTGGGAGGGATCATGAGGTTTACTCATCCTGTCAACACGCTCAAGAAGCTTGGCTGCGGCCTTGCATTTGGAGCAGCGGCCATTATGGCTATGCCGACTTCGGCGCTCGCTTGCACCCAGATCTACATGGGCAGCCAGCTCACGGCAGACGGCAACACGTACTACGGCCGCTCCGAGGACTTCGGCCCGCGTTACGTCAAGCACTTTGGCATCGAGCCCGCACACAAGGACGGCAGCAAGTACACCTCGGTCGAGTCCGGCTTTGAATACAAGTCCAAGGGCGCAACCTACCGCTACACCTTCGTTCGCGACAACCCCTCTCAGTGGGAAGATCGTTACGACGCATATTCCGAGGCTGGCATCAACGAGAAGGGCGTTTCCTGCTCTGCCACGCTGAGCACCTCCTATAACGAGAAGGCAGAGGAAGCCGACCCCGTCACCGAGGAGACCGGCATCGGCGAGTACAACTACGCCAGCGTCATTCTGGGCGAGAGTGCCACGGCCCGCGAAGGTGTCGAGCTCCTCGGCAACCTGATTGACGAGCAGGGCGTCTGCTCCAACGACCAGATCATCATCGCCGACAACAACGAGACCTGGCTGTTTGCAGCGCTTTCCGGCCATCAGTGGATTGCTATGAAGCTCGCCGATGACATCGCCTCGCTCAACCCCAACATCGGCAACCTCACCTATAACGTCGACCTCGATGACACCGAGAACTGTCTCCATTCCGAAGGCATCGAGTCCATGCCTAAGGAGAAGGGCTTTGCCGAGTACGCCGACGGCAAGTTCGACGTCGCCAAGACCTACGGCGAGGAGATTAGCGAGGCCGGTATGCACCAGTGGTCGCGCTATATCCAGGGTCGTGATTACTTCATGGCTCCGCTTGCCGAGGGCACCGACTACGAGATCGTCAAGGACGAGCGCGAAGAGGCTCGCGCCACGACCGGCGCCCTGGTCCACGAGATGCAGCCGCTGTTCTTCCAGCCCGGCAAGTCCGACTGGAACACCTTTGAGATGATTCGTTCCTTCGCCGCTCGCGGCGAGAATGTCGCCGGCCTCAACGCCAACACCGACGGCGCCTATGCCATCGGCTCCAACCGCAACACCGAGATCCACACCTTCCAGATCCGTCAGGGCATGGACCCCGAGATCGCGACCATTCAGTGGGAGATGCTCTCCAACGCCGAATTCTCCGTCGCCATCCCCTTCTACTCCGCACTGCTCACCGAGGTCAGCCCCTACTTCAGCGATCAGGATGTCTCCTTCGATCACTGCGAAGAGGAAGACGTCGTGAACAACGAGGAGCCCAAGAACTCCATCAACTACGTCCTCATGGACATCAACACGCTCGCCTATGAGAACCGCGACCACTGCGCCACCGGCGTCCGCGCCTATCTCGACGCCCTGCAGAAGGAACTCATCGAGCAGAACCTGACCGTCGACGAGGCCATGCAGGCCGAAGAAGGCACCGAGGCCCGTACCGCCCTGGCCAACAAGGCCGGCAAGGCTGCAACCAAGAACACCTATGTTAAGTGCAAGGCCATGCTCGAGGAGATGCGCGACTACCTCAAGGAGGGCGATTTCTCCGAGGAGTTCGTCCCGAGCGACTACGATGCCGGCAACGACTGCCTGGTCGAATCCATCACCTACGCCGACGAGGCCCTTTCCGATGAGGACGTGACCGAGCCAGAGGCCGAAGAGGAAGAGGTCACCGAGGAGAAGTCCGAGGGCAACAACATGGCCGCCATGGCCGTTGGCGCCGTCGTCATCATCGGTGTCTGCGCCTACGTGATCTATCGTCGCAAGAAGGCCTAAGACCCTCATGTCCTAGCTGAGCGGGCGGGGCACATGAGTCACCTCGCCCGCTCAGCCCGCTCTTTTGACCGACGGGAAACCCGCCTGAAATCTTTTCAAAAAAGATTTCCCCGCACACACTTCGCTGTGCTATAGTGCAGCGCAACAGCAACTAGGTGCGACCGCGCCACGGCATCACGAAAGGAGCCACCAACATGAAGAACACGATGAAGTCTCTCAACAACTGGTGGTGGCGTGATGCGAATACGATCGGTCGACAGTGAGTCCCTCACGCCTGTTTTTGCGCTCTAGGTGATTGGAAGGCCTCCGGTTTCGACCGGGGGCCTTTTTCTATCTCGAGCCCGATCGCATTCGCATCACGCGCCTCCGCTTTTCTCTTGCACTCCCATTCCGAAAGGATTTTCACCATGTCTCAGAACACCACCGCCGCCCAGCCCCGCACCGTCCAGACCGCCGACCGCGGCAAACTCGATGTCCGCGCCCTCGTCCTGCTCGCCATCCTGCTCGCCGCCGGCTTCATCCTCAACTTCACCGTCGGCAAGGCCATCTCGGGCATCTCGGGCGGCATGATCAGCCCCGAGTTCATCATCTCGGCCTTCTGCCTCACCATCCTGGTCGTTCGTCCCAACATCGGCCAGGCGCTCGTCATTGGCCTCATCTCGGCTGCCGTGATCCAGATCACCACCACTTCGCCGTTCGTCGATTTTGCCGCCGAGGGCATCGCCGCCATGCTCATGGCCGGCATCGTCAACGCCGCCGGCAAGAACGGTCAGGTCAAGCCCGCCATCGCTATTGTCGCAACCTTCCTGACCACCTTTGTCTCCGGCGTCATCTTCATGGTCATCAAGATGGCCATGCTCGGCGTGGTAGGCGAGCTCGCCGTCGCCATGCTGCCCGTCGTCGCCATGACCGCCGTCTTTAACGCCATTCTGGTCGGCGCCCTCTACCTGCCCATCCAAAAGGCCCTTAGGCTCAACTAACCCGCTCGGCTTTACGAGCCACCCCATCTTGGCGTTCATTCGTCGCTCGCGTACCCAAGTACGCTTCGCTCCTCTTTCGCGCCAACCTGGGGCCCCTCGTAAAGCCGTCTCCGTGCTTCACCACCAAAGACTGTCCCAAACGACTAGCTTTTGGGGACGTTCTTAAACGACTGGTCATTTAAGAACGTCCCCAATGACTACGAAAGGTATCCATGGAAACGATCATCAACGTCGACGATGTCTCGTTCTCCTATGGCACGCAGACCGAGCAGGCGCTCAGCCACATCTCGCTCAGCGTGAACAAGGGAGATTTCATCGGCATCATCGGGCCCTCGGGCGCCGGCAAGTCCACGCTTGCCGCCTGCCTGTCGGGCGCCGTGCCCCACCACTACACCGGCACGTTCTTTGGGTCCGTCATGGTCGACGGCCACGACACCTGCGAGGTCTCGCTCACCGACGTGTCGCAAATCGTCGGCAGTGTGCTGCAGGATATCGACACGCAGATGGTCGCCTCGGTCGTCGAGGACGAGATGCTCTTTGGCCTCGAGAACTTTGGCGTTCCCCACGACCAGATCGAGCAGCGCGTGAGCGAAACGCTCGAGACCGTCGGCATCAGCGACCTGCGCGACCGCGAGATCGCCACCCTCTCGGGCGGACAGAAGCAAAAGGTGGCCATCGCCGCCATCCTCGCCATGCGTCCGCGCGTCTTAGTTCTCGACGAGCCCACCGCGGCACTCGACCCCGCCAGCTCCACGCTGGTCTTCGAGACGCTGCGTGAGGCAAACCGCGCACTTGGAATCACCATCGTCGTCGTTGAGCAAAAGGTCGCCCTGCTCTCGGAGTACTGCAACCGCGTGTTCGTGCTCAACCATGGCGAAATCGCGCTGCAGGGCGAGCCACACGAGGTCTTCGCGCATACCGACGAGCTCCGTGCCATCGGCGTCGACTGCCCTCGCGTCACGCGTATCTTCAATAGCCTCGAAACCGATGGCCTGGTAAGCGGTACCCCCTGCTTGGATGTCGATGAGGCCGAGCGCCTGATTTCAGGCATCGTCGACCCCGCACACGCGGCTATCGAAGCCCAGGCGCCCGCCGGTTCCCCGCATGCACCGTCGTTGCGTCCTCATGCCAAGGACGCCGAACCCGTACTCACCTTCGACCATGTTGAGTTTGCCTATCCCAATGGCGGAGCCGCCGTACACGACCTTAGCCTGACGCTCTATCCTGGCGAGCTCGTGGGCATCGTCGGCCAGAACGGTGCCGGCAAGACCACACTCACCAAGCTGCTCACGGGCCTGCTCAAGCCCGCCTCGGGCAGCGTGCGCGTCACGGGACTGGATACTGCAACCGTCCCCACGAGCCGCATTGCCCGCGAGGTCGCAACGCTCTTCCAAAACCCCGACCGTCAGATCTGCAAGGACACCGTGCTCGACGAGGTCGCCTTTGGC
The DNA here is from genome assembly GCF_040098165.1 of Collinsella sp. CLA-JM-H32. Taxonomy (NCBI): domain Bacteria; kingdom Bacillati; phylum Actinomycetota; class Coriobacteriia; order Coriobacteriales; family Coriobacteriaceae; genus Collinsella; species Collinsella sp. CLA-JM-H32. The sequence continues at coordinate 14,835 of NZ_JBBNMZ010000014.1, read as the reverse complement.
CTGGAGCTTGGCGGCATGGACCGTGCCGAGGCGCTGCGTCGCGCCCAGCTCGTCATCGACCGCTTTGGCTTGCCGGCCGACGAGGCGCCCTTCTCGCTCTCGCGCGGCCAGCGACAAATGGTGGCGCTTGCCTCCGTCGTAGTGGTTGAGCCCAAGATCGTCGTGCTCGACGAGCCCACGAGCGGCCTTGACTACCGCGAGTGCATGACCGTCATGGAAACGGTTCGCACCATGGCCGAGCGCGGTTGCGCCGTTATCATGGTCTGCCACGATATGGAAGTCGTCTCGGATTTTGCCGAGCGCATTGTGGTAATGGCCGACGGTCGCATCCTCGACCGCGGCCGCACGCACGAGCTATTCTCGAACATCGATCTCATGCGGCGTGCCTACGTGGAGCCTCCCCAGGTTATCGAGCTCTCGCGCCGTCTGGCATCTTCCGTCTCGCCCGCTTTTGCGCAGGTGAGCGAGGTCACCGATGTCGTTCGAATTACCAAGGAGATGGTCCACCGTGGTTAACGTCATCGACTACATGCCGGGCGATACGCTGCTGCATCGCCTGAATCCCGTCGTCAAACTGGGCCTCGCCGCCGCCATCATCGTCGGCATCTTCTTGTCCGACACCTACGTGGCGCTGCTGGGCTTTTTGGCACTCACACTTGCGCTGGGTGCCTATGCCGGCGTCGTCGACCGTCTGTTTTCGCTGCTCAAGTTGCTGATTCCGCTCGCGCTTATCATGCTGGTGCTCCAGCTGGCCTTTATGCGCGATGGCAACGTGGTGTGGGGTTTTATCACCGACACGGGCCTCATCACAGGATCGAAGGCCTGCCTGCGCCTGCTGGGTGTGGCGTTACCGCTCATCCTCATGCTCATGGTGACCAAACTCAACGACCTTGCCAACGCCTGCGTCGAGGTGCTGCACGTGCCGTATCGCTATGCCTTCACCTTTACCACGGCGCTGCGCTTTGTGCCGGTGTTTGGTCAGGAGATGAACGCCATCATGGAGGCGCAGACCGCACGCGGCGTCGAGTACGACACCAAGAACCCCATCAAGAAGCTTAAGCTCATGCTGCCACTGTGCGTGCCACTGCTCATCTCGAGCGTGGGCAAGACCGATGCCACAGCCTTGGCGGCAGAACAGCGCGGCTTCTATCTGCGTACGCGCGCCAGCTCGTACAAGCGCTACCCCATCAAGGGCCTGGACATCGCCGTGCTCATCGTCAGCATCGCCCTCATCGCCATCGGCTTCCTGTTCTAGTTCACCACCGACAGCAACCGCCCAACGCAAAAGACCTCGGCTCGCACCAAACGAGCCGGGGCCTTTACTGTTTCACCAGATAAAACCTACCAAAATAAACCTGCCCCTTTTTGGCGGGTCGGAAGCTAGAGGCGGTAGGGAGCGCCGCTACGGATGATGGATTCACGCACCAGGACGTCCATGGCGTCGAGGGTGATCTCGGGCATCTCTCGGTACTTCTGCAGCACCGATAGCTCGGTGCAGGCCAGAATGACGCGGTCGCAGCCGCTACGGGCGAACTCCCACATCACGCGGTCGAACTTATCCATATCGGGCTCACGTCCGGCCTTCACATCATCGTAGATAAGCGACATCACATCGTTCTGACGTTTCTCGCTGGGATAGACGACCTCAACACCCGCAGCCTTACATTCGCGGCCGTAGACGCCCGCGCCCACGGTGCCATCGGTGCCCATGATGCCGATCTTGCGCACCGGCTCGGCCGGCATACTCAGGTTGGGGTCGAACTCGCACTCCCCCATCACCGCGCCGGCCAGAGCATAGCGCACCGACTCACGCGGCATGTGGATAATCGGCACCTTCGTAAACGACTGGATCTGGTCATAGAAGTAGTGTGACGTGTTGCAAGGAATGGCAATGTGTGCACAGCCCAGCGACTCGAGTGCCCGGGCACACTCTTTCATGGTCGCCAGCAGCTTGGCATGCTCGCCGGTCTTAATGGCCAGCGTGCGGTCGGGCATGGTCGACTTGGAGAGCACCACCATGTCGATATGTTCCTGATCGCAGGCAGCAGCCGTATGACGCACCACTTGGTCGTAGTAATACGACGTGGCCTCGGCGCCCATGCCGCCGATAACTCCCAGCTTTTCCATCGCCGCCTCCTTGGTGACGCTTGCGCAATTGCGCGTATCATACCCGCGCCCGCCCGATGCAAACCGGACGGGCGCCGCACTCATCTACTTGTAATACGTCTTGAACAGCTTAAAGTGGCGCAGCTTGGTGTGCCACATGCGCAGCCAGCGGTTAAAGACAAAGTCGCCCTTCATAAACGAAGGGTCGGCGCCCTTACCTTCCTTGTCCAGGCGATGCACCTTAGCGCGCAGCTCGGGATCCTTGACGTACTTGTCGACGACGCCCATGGGGACGACCATCCACAGGGCCTCGTCCTGCGCCGTCACAAACTCCGGCTCAAACGGGCGGTTGAACACATACTCGTCCACCACATACTTGGCAACGTTAAAGCCGCTGTTGGTAACGTAGTAGTTGCTGCGACCCTGGCGCGTGTTGAAATCGAAGAACTTAAACGAGCCGTCGCGCTCGTCGTACTTAACGTCAAAGTTGGAATAGCCCACAAAGTGAAGGTCCTCGAGCAGCTTGCGCACGCCGCCCATGAGTTCGTCGTTAGGCTCGGTAATGATACAGGCATGGTTGCCGACACCGTGGGGCTGATGCTCCTCGAGCAGCACATGGCCCAGGCACATCATGCGCACCTTGCCGTTGCGGTCGGAATAGCTAGTGAGCACGCGCATGTACTCGTCGTTGCCGGGCACGCGATCCTGCAAGATCAGGTCGTCGGTGTAGCCGCTGGCATACGAATCGCGAATGACCTGTTCCAGCTCGGCGCGGTCGGCAATCTCATAGGCCTTCTTCTGGCCCTCGAACTCGTGCTGCCACCACATGATGCCGTCAGAAGGCTTCAGAATCATCGGGTAAGGAAAATCGATCTGGTCGAGCACTTCGGCAGGCGCCTCACCCTGGGCATTGAGCATCGCCTTGGTAAAGGTAAACGTGTGCGGATAGGGCACGCCATGCTTCTCGCACAGCTCGTAGAAGATCTCCTTCTTCTGGCACTGCTCGAGCATGCTGTAGGGCGCGTAGGGAGCGACGATGTTATCCGCCAGCTCATGAGCATCCTTGGCTTGAGCCACGAGAGCGACATAGTTGTCGCCACAGCCCACAAGGACAATCGTCTTGTCGGCATGCGCTTGGGCAATGCCGTTGACGGTTTTGAGCATCACGGGCATGGTGTCGATATCCACGTTGGGCGTGTAGTCGATAATCTGGCTGCGGTACGCGGGACCCGTCTGATACTTGCCAAAGACCAGACTCTTGACCTGGTACTCCTCGTAGAAGGCACGCGCCACCGAATAGGCGTTGATGTCGCCACCGAGCAGCACGGGAATGAACTCGCGCTCTGTAAATTGCAATGCCATGGAAACTTCCTATCATGAACTGCCCACACAATGGGCGGTCTTTGCGCAACTGAATTATTCTAGCGTGCCAAGCCGCCGGCGCCCAAAGCTCCACCGTATCTATGGCAATCGACGTAATCGTCCAGCACGAAGGCCAGCACGAAGACGGCGCTCACCGTTGTATGACAATGGGCAATGAACCTACCATTGTTGTAGGATTCAACATGTAGCCCGCCCCGTCGAAAGGTGCACCGTGCCCCAGGCTCATCCGATCAACAACCCCATCATTGACGCCGCCAAGCGCGAACTTGCAGATCGTGCCCAGACGGCAGCTCCCCTACGCACCGCAAACGATGCTTACAACGGGCCTGCCCGTATCGTCTCAATCAACACGTCGGAGCACAAAGGCACGCGTAAGTCACCCGTCGCCGACGGGCACGACACCGTCATCGAGCAGTTTGGCCTCGCCTCCGATGCGCACGCCGGGCATTGGCACCGCCAGGTTTCCTTTTTAGCTGCAGAGTCTATCCAGACGGCGCAGGCGCGCGGGCTCGATGTGCACGAGGGCGACTTTGGCGAGAACTTCACAACCCAGGGCATCAACCTGCTCTCGCTCCCCCTGGGAACGCAGCTCAAGATTGGCAACGATGTCCTGGTCGAAATCAGTCAGATCGGCAAGGTCTGCCACACCCGCTGTGCCATCTACTATCTCGCCGGCGACTGCATCTTTCCCCACGAGGGCGTTTTTGGCGTGGTACTAAAGGGCGGAGAGGTCCATACCGGCGACGATATCCGGGTAGTCAAACTCGGCGACGGCACCTGTTCGTTCACCCCCGCCGAAGCCCTCGAAGAGATTGAGCAGGCTCGCCAGAAGGGCACGCTGTAGTTATAAAACCCCACGTTGAGATAGCTTTTACAGCCCAAAACTCCTCTCAAACAGGGCTCTGTAACGTTAAAGTTGAACTCTATGGTTTCTCAACAATTCATCATAACTGCAGGTCAAAGCCAAAGCCTCAAGTTCAACTTGACCCTTTGGGACCTTTAAGGTTCAAGTTGAGGTCGAAAGCAGTAGTAGAATACCGTTCGAACCATAACCTACGATTGATTGCAGAGGGACTGGATGCAGCATTCGAATCATCGCACCGCAGCGCTCATTGCGTCGACGCCGGCTCGTATCATCACGAGCGCCGCGCTCGCCGTTGCGCTGACGGCCACGCCGATGCTCTCCCCCGTTGCGGCGTATGCCGCCTCGCAGGCAACGCAGGACCAGCTTTCCGCAGCCCAGCAGAAGATCGAAGCCGCCACGAGCGCCTACAACGACGCCCGCACCAAGCTCGATGACCTGCAAAAGCAGATTGACTCCAATGAGGCAAGCATCGAGGAAATCGAGGCTAAGCTTCCCGAGCAGCAGGCCAAGGCAAGCTCCGCCATGCGCGATCTGTACAAGTATCAGAAGGGCACCAATCCCATCGTGAGCTTTCTGGTCAACGCGCAGAGCCTGGGTGAGTTCATCACGACCTGCAAATACACCAACCAGATCACGAGCTCGAGCGTCGACGAGATCGAACAGCTCAATAACATGCAAACCGAACTCGAGCAGAACAAGGCCGAGCTCCAGCAGGCCAAGTCTCAGCTTGAGGCAGAGCAGGAAAACGCCGAGGACGCGCTGGCGCAGGCCCAGCAGCTCCGCAGCGAGGCGCAGGCAAAAGCCGAGCAGGAAAATGCCGCCGAGCTTGCCAAGCTTGAGGCCGATAAGGCCGCTGCCGCCGAGAAGCTCTCGGGCGAGGGCGTAAGCGGCAGCAATTCCAGCAGCCAGGCCAACAACGCCAACACCACCATCGACACCACGGTGAACAGCTCCAATACTGGTAACTCCGATTACGATTCGTTCATTAATGAGTGGACAGGCCGCATCGACAATTATCTCGCCGGCTCCCCCATGGCAGGCCAGGGCTATAACTTTGCCGTCGCCGCTTGGAATACCGGTGTCGACCCCCGTTGGTCCCCCGCCATCGCCTGCATCGAGAGCACCAAGGGTGCTTATTGCGCCAATTCTTACAACGCCTGGGGCTGGAGTGCACGTGGCGGCGGTTGGCGCAGCTTTGGCAGCTGGAGCGAGGGCATCTCCGCTCACGTTGCCTATCTGGGCGCCAACTACGGCTCCACCCTTACCCCGGCAGCGGCCAAAAAGTACTGCCCGCCCACGTGGCAGGACTGGTACAACAAAGTCGCCGCTCAGATGAACCGCATCTAAGTGCAACTGCAAAGGGCCCCAATGGGGCCCTTTTCTTTTAGGTAGCGGAGGTATCGACGACGCCGGTCGCATTGGCAACCGCGACTATGACGATCATGCATAGGAGCAGCACACCCAATGCCTTGAGCCAGAGTTTCGCGAGCTTCTTGCCGCGATAGCTGTCGAGCAGTGCGAATCGCCGACGAAGACGGCGCTTATCGAGCAGCGCAAAATGCATAAGCACCATAAGGCCATCGACAAAGAAAAAATACTCGATTATGAGAAGCCACGTCGGGTAGCTTTGGTTTGCTCCGGTGGGGTGAAAGACGGCAAAGTGACTTCCGGCAAAGAACACAAGCAGCGAGAAGCAGACGAGCGTATTCCAAATGCGCCCCAGAGACTCCGGAACGCGAGAGAGCAGACCGCATGCAGTGGAGGCGGCAGGCCTAGGAAGCCCTGTGGGGTTCTGGAGCCCTTGGGGCGTCAACACCGTCTCCGAGGCCGGAGTACGGACAAGCACAGGCGCAGGAGGCCGCACGGGGCGACTTAGATCGTATGCCGCGCGCGTCGCCCGTCCCAACGCTTCCGCGCTCGCAAAACGCTTGGCCGGGTCGAGCGCCATCGACATGCAGACGGCATCGGCAAGTGGAGTGGGAATGCCGCATGCCTCACATTGCTCGCGCATGTCGAGCCCTGGTTTAGGGTCGACTCCCGTCAAGCAGAAGAACAACAGAGCGCCAAGTGCGTAGACGTCGCTGCGCACACTCGTCTGCCCAAACCCATACTGCTCGGGCGGCGCATAGGGCCGTGTCCCAAACTTGACGGTGTCGGCATCGGCGCCATCGCGCCATACGCGCGCGATCCCCAGGTCGATAATCACCAGCGATGAAAATGTCAGGCCGTCATCAGGCGTATAGTTGGCACCTGTCACGATGATATTCGACGGCTTGAGGTCGCGATGGATCACCGGCGCCGACGTCTCCCCCACCATTGCAAAACCGGCATGGAGCTCGCCCACGGCATCGCATAGGGCAGGATACAATTCACGCGCATAATCGGGGGTGGCTCCCAGACGGTCCACCAGCGCCCCGAGTGTCTCCCCTTCGATGTATTCCATAACCACGTTGAGCTCGTCGCCCACACGACGACAATCGACGATTCTGGGCAGGTGCTCAAAACGCCTGCCTGCCCGCTGAGCGGCAAACAGACGCTCGTATGCCCCGCCGATTTGAGCCGAAGCATCGATGCGTTTACGAACAAAGGGACCGAGCGAACCACCGCCGGTTCCTTCAAAGTACACGAGCTCGGTTGTTTCAACGGACGAGCGCTTAAGTACACGCTCCATGCGATAGCTGTCGTCGCAATCGAGCGACGCCAGGTGCTCGGCAAGCGCTGCGGTCAGCTCGTCATCGGAATATGTTGGGCTCTGAGTATCCATAGCCTCCATCATAGCGCAGGGCGCAGACACCCCATGGCATCTGCGCCCCGTTCGTTTGCATCGTTGTTCGGCAGCTCCGCCGGCTCAGATATCAGCCGCTAACTCACCGTCTCCTCGCCAAAGCGATACAGCTCCTCGTTGACCTTTTGGAGGCTGCACCCGCGATCGATGCAAAAGATGATAATCGCATCGCGGCGGTCCTTGCAGTTAAGGACGCTTACCCCGGCAGCCGTCAGCGCACGGTTAGTCTCTTTGAGCGTCAGCGCCATCGCAAAGGCAATCTGCAGCACCTTATTGCGGCTCGGATGCCGCGCACCGGTAAAAATCTGATAGCCAAAGGTCTCATTGAGATCGGCCATACGAACCACGCGCGAGCGCTCCAAGCCCTTTTCCTGCAGTAGCTGCTTCAGGTAGTTCGAAAGCGACGGGGCGGCAAAGTCGTGTTCTTTGATATAGCCATCGATGTTTGGCGCGTCGAGAAGCTCATTGAGTAACTCGTCAGTCAGCTTTTTATCGGGCATACGACTTCACCTCCCATACGGCGCAACGGTAGCGACATGCTAGGCCAACACCCAGCTTGCAGTGGCAGACTTATCAAACATGTTGGCAAAATACAGTGCCTTCTTGATATCGCCATCAAAGTAGATATTGCCCGCCACAGAGCCACCAGCGGCAAGGGTACCAGACTGCAGCTCATCGGAGCCCTCGCTGTAGTAACCCTGATTCTGCTGAGCGCCGTTGGCGTCCTCGCCCTTCCAGTCGTAGATGTTGTAATCTGCGCCCTCATCACCATTGTTGACGTACGTGACGTGAATGCCCGTCATGGTCGAACCGTCATAATTTGTGAGGCCGGGCTGGACGGAATCGACAACGACGGAAAGACCGGCAGCCGTGGTCACCGTCGCACCAACCGCCAGGTCAGTCGTAGACTGCTCTTCCTTCTTCGCCTCTTCCCTCTTGTCGCCATCGCCAGCGTCCTCGGTGACGGTCACCTTATCGCTACCACAACCGGTAAGAAGACCGGCAGTCCCCAAGGCGACGGTGGCGAATGCGCCCAGTGCAGCGCGACGGCTCAGCAGCACTTCGTTTTCAAGCTTTTTCATCATGCATCCTTCCTACGATCCGGCTACCGTGCCGGCACACAGCACATCGTAGGAAGGATTAAACTTGAATTCATTAGCTGAGAGCTAAGGCTGCGGTAAACGGCCAATGCAGTTATCCAAACGCCGAGCAAACGCACTTTGCGCAACCGTCTGCTGGCAGTGCATCAACCCACCGTGACGGATTCCCCGGTAAAGGTGCTCACAAGCAACAGAATAAAGAAGGCCAAATAGCTGATGCTCAGCAGGTAGGCGATGACCAAAAAGGCAATCCATCCTACATTGGTCTTACCGTCGGCGCGGCGCTGCTCACGACTGCGATAAAGCCAAATCGTCACGCCGATAGCAGTGATAAACAGTACGAGTGCCGCCGTAGCCAGCCCAGCAAGCACAAACATCACGCCAATGCCCACAGCGATGACCGGAAGCAGCAGCAAACCGCACCCGCATCCACCCGGACTATATACGGCAGACTGTCGGCGTCGCCTCATCGCCGCGCCACCCCCATCATCTTTGAGCACTACAGTGCGATAGCCTGCTGAACAGGAACGATCTTGTCGAGTTCCGGTTCGATCCGCCTTTTCTCGGCCTCAAGGTCAAACGCCACCTGAGCGCGCAGCCAATAACCATCCGTCAGGCCAAAATAACGGCAAAGACGGAGGTCGGTGTCGGCCGTCACGCGACGTTTTCCCAAGACAATCTGCCCGATACGCTGAGCCGGAATCCCAGTCTCTTTCGCAAGGCGATATTGAGAAATGCCCATGGGAACAAGAAACTCCTCTTTGAGAAGCTCACCAGGAGTCACCGGCGACAGCAAATCGGCCGAAGTCTCATCACTTGTGATAATCGACGATTTCGACATTCCAAGCCATCTCCTGTCTCCACTCAAAACAGACCCGATAGCGCTCGTTAACACGGATGCTATATTGACCGGCACGATCGCCCTTCAAAGCTTCCAGGCGGTTGCCCGGTGGAACGCGAAGATCATCAAGCGAAGCACAAACCTGCAGTTGGCGAATCTTCCTCAACGCAACACGCTCAAAGGGCACGAACCTCCTGACCCGCACACCCATGGCAAAGCGTTCGGTATCCTCATCTTTATACGATGCAATCATAGTATCGCCTTACGTTAGTAACGTCAAACGTTTCTATAGACTTACATCTCTATTATATCGTACGTTTGTTCGTGTTTTCTAGAACAAATAGTCCTTTGCGCCTTAGTCAAGCAAAAGCAATCGTTTGTAGACGTCGAGGCCTTTGAGAAGGATTTCCTCGTCGAAGAGCATGCTATCGGTATGCAGAGCGCTTGTGGCATAGGCGGGACAGCCATCCGAATCACTCGGGTTGTCTTGGTCCTCTGGCATACCCGTGCCCAGCAGGAAAAACACGCCCGGCAGATGGCGTTGATAGAACGCGAAATCCTCGGCGATCAGCAGCGGTTCCTCCACAAGCTGCAGCCCGGGCAAGGCAGGCGCGACGCTGGCAAACAACTCGGGGTCGTTATCGACCGGTGGATAGCCCTCGGCGAAGTCGAGATCATACGTGCAGCCCGTTGCGGTGCACGCTTCGTCGAGCACACGGCGCACGCCCTCGCGCGCACGGTCGAACATAGCGTCTGTAAACACGCGCAAGCTACCAGCAACATGGGCCTCCCCCGCCACCGCATTGCAGACGGTGCCTGCCTGCAGCAGGCCGAACTTGCCAATGCAGGGCTCATCGGCACCCAGCTCATCCATCAGCCCGCGCTCGGCAACCAAAAACTTCGCTGCCGCCAGCGCCGCATCGTGCGACTCCTCGACCGGAACGCCATAGGTCTTAGCGATATGGATGCTCGTCCCGTGAATATGAATGTGTGTCTCACTCGAACGCGCCAGCAGCGGACCGGAACAACTCGCCAACGTGCCGGCAGGCAGATCGGGCCACACATGGAAGCCAAAAATGCGATCAGCCCCATAGCGCTCGAACACACCGCTCTCGCATACCGTCTTGGCACCACCGGTCGTTTCCTCGGCCGGCTGGAACACAAAGAGAACGTTGCGCCTAATGGCGCCCGACTGCTCGCGAATCGTACGGTCGACATACGTCGCGGCGGCAAGTGCCATGGCCATGTGTCCATCATGTCCGCAAGCGTGCATCTTGCCGGGATGGGTCGAGGCAAAGGCCGCTCCCGTCGCCTCCGCGATGGGCAGCGCATCCATATCGGCGCGAATCGCCGTGGCATGCGCGGCATCAACGCCGGCGTCGAAGAAAGCACAGACGCAGCTGGGGCACGGATGGGTCACTTCGCAGGTGAGCGGTGCCAGCACGCCCTCGATATAGGCGATAGTCTGCGGAAGATCGAAATCGAGCTCCGGAATGCGATGGAGATCGCGGCGATAGCGACGGAGTTCTTGGAGCTCGGTCATAGAGGATCCCTTCGTGAGGCACATCTGTTGCAATTTATTGTGATACAGGATTGTGGCGCACTTGTTTCCAGCATATCCCTGCATTTTTTAAACGTTATATACGAATACTCTTGTTTGGTAAAGTGCAACGTGGTAGGGTCGTTACCACTTGATAGAGGCGCGGGCACGAAGAACCGCGGGCGAGCCGGCAGGCTTTGACCCCGTGGGGAGGCGAAACCCGCCGAACTGGGCTTTTCGGGCACGAACAACCTGGTGGGCCTGTGGGAAACACCCACAGGACTGTCTGCAGCAATGCGGGAGCGCTATCCGGACATTGGGTCCACGCTATGCGGATTCGATGCGCAGATGGCGCCGTCTGGATAGCGAGGTTTACGGGACATGGCATTGACCCCCAACGAGGCATATGCGGCCAAGCAGCCGTTTGTGGACAAGGAGACACTCGAGCATATCGTCGAGCAGTTCCCCACGCCGTTTCATCTATACGACGAGGCAGGCATCCGCCGCAACATGCAAGAGGTGCGCGACGCCTTTGCATGGAACCCGGGCTTTAAGGAGTACTTTGCCGTCAAGGCCAATCCCAACCCGGCGCTCATCTCCATTCTCAACGAATACGGCTGCGGCTGTGATTGCTCGAGCTATACCGAGCTCATGATTGCCCGCTCGCTGGGCATCACGGGACACGACATCATGTTCTCGTCCAACGACACGCCGGCGGCGGATTTTGAGCTCGCCGACAAGCTGGGTGCCATCGTCAACTTTGACGACATCAGCCACATCGAGTTCTTTGAGCGTGTCGCAGGCCCCATCCCCAAGACGGTCAGTTGCCGTTTTAATCCGGGCGGCCTGTTCCAGCTTTCCAACGGCATCATGGACAACCCGGGCGACTCCAAATACGGCATGACCACCGAACAACTCTTCGAGGCGTTCCGCATGCTCAAGACCAAGGGCGCCGAGGACTTTGGCATCCACGCATTCCTTGCCAGCAACACCGTCACCAACGACTACTACCCCAAGCTTGCGCGCATCCTCTTTGAGCTTGCCGTGCGCTTGGAGCGCGAGACCGGCGCACATGTCGCCTTCATCAATCTGTCCGGCGGTGTGGGTATCCCCTACCTGCCCGAGCAGCAGGCTAACGACATTCACGCCATCGGTGAGGGCGTACACGCAGCCTACGACGAGATTCTGGTCCCCGCCGGCATGGGCGATGTGGCGATCTGCACCGAGATGGGTCGCTTTATGATGGGCCCCTACGGATGCCTGGTCACCAAGGCCATCCACGAGAAGCAGATCTACAAGGACTATATCGGCGTGGACGCAAGCGCCGTCGATCTGATTCGTCCTGCCATGTATGGCGCCTACCACCACATTACGGTGATGGGCCAGCCGGGTGGCGACGACAAGACCACAGCGCCCGTCACGGACACCTACGACATCACGGGCAATCTGTGCGAGAACAACGACAAGTTCGCCATCGACCGCGAGCTTCCGCATATCGACATGGGCGACCTGCTCGTGATTCACGACACCGGCGCGCATGGCCACTCTATGGGCTACAACTACAACGGCCGCCTGCGCTCCGCCGAGGTCCTGTTGCGCCCCGATGGCTCGGCAGACCTCATCCGCCGCGCCGAGCGCCCGGGCGATTATTTTGCCACGCTCGACGTGCTGCCGAGCGGCCGAGAGCTGCTGGCCAAGTCGCGCGCCGAAAGTGCCCGCCGTCGCGCCCAAGACGAGCGCCTGATAGTCGCCGCTCAATGGAACAAACGCATCCAGATCGCGGACGCGAAGGAGAAGAACATGGACATCCGCAATCTCGAGGGCTCAATCGTCGCCCTTGTTACGCCGTTTAAAAAGGACGGCAGCGTCGACTTTGACGCACTCGAGCGCCTTATCGATTTCCACCTGCAAAACGGCACCGACGCCATCCTCACCCTGGGCACCACCGGCGAGAGCGCCACGATGACCGACGACGAGGACAACTCCGTTGTCGCCGCAGTGGTCAAGCAAGTTGCAGGACGCATCCCCGTCATCGCCGGCTCGGGCTCCAACTCCACGCAGACCATGCTCACCAAGTCGCTCACCTACCAGGGCCTGGGCGCCGACGGCCTGCTGCTCATTACACCCTACTACAACAAGTCCAACGAAGAGGGCATCTACCAGCACTTTAAGACCGTCGCCGATGCCGTGGACATCCCCTGCATCCTGTACAACATCCCCGGCCGTTGCGGCTGCGGCATCAGCGAGCGCAACGTAGAGCGCCTGGCCGCACATCCCAACATCATGGGTATTAAGGAAGCCTCGGGCAACGTCGCCTACGCGGCCAAGATCGCCCACCTGCTGTCCGACGACTTCCGCATGTACTCGGGCGAGGACGCCCTCACCGTGCCGCTCATGAGCCTGGGCGCTTCGGGCACCATCAGCGTGTGGGCCGACGTTCAGCCGCAGCTCGTGCACGACATGTGCCGCGCCTATCTGGACGGCGACGTGGAGCGCGCCCGCGATATCCAGATTGCCGGCCAGCCGCTCATCAATGCCCTCTTTAGCGAGGTCAACCCCATCCCCGTCAAGGAAGCACTCGCCCAGATGGGTATGATCGAGGCAAACTACCGCATGCCGCTGTGCCCCATGGCAGACGACACGCGCTCCGCACTTACCGATGCTCTGAAAGGAGCTGGTCTGCTTGATTAAGACCGTCATTATGGGAACGGGCCGCATGGGCTCGCTCATCCGCACCACCGCCGAGGGCATTGTCAACACCGCTGGAGAGCCCGTTTTTGACATCGTCGCCCAGATCGGCTTCGACTTGTCCGAGCTCGAGAGCGCACCGGCCGCCGATGTAATCATCGACTTCTCGAACGTCGTGGCCTTCGATGCCGTTGTCGCCTATGTCGAGCGCACGGGTGCCGCACTCGTTTCCGGCACCACGGGCTATACGCCCGAGCAGGTGGATCGCCTGCGCGAGCTGGGTCAGAACGCCCGTGTTATGCACTCGGGCAACTACTCTATCGGTATCGCCGCCCTGCGCCATCTGGTTGCCCAGGCCACGCGCGAGCTGCCCGGCTTTGACTGCGAAATCGTCGAGACGCACCATAATCAAAAGGTCGACGCCCCCAGCGGCACTGCCAAGTTGTTGCTCGACGCCGTCGTCGAAGCCGAGCCCGAGGCAGGCTACCACCCCGTCTATGGCCGCGAGGGCATGTGCGGCGCGCGCGACCCCAAGGAGATCGGCATGCACTCGCTGCGCGGCGGCACCGTCGCCGGCGTGCACGAGGTAAGCTTTTTCGGCCAGGACGAGGAGGTCACGCTCGCGCACCGCGCCACGAGCCGTCAGATCTTCGTCAACGGCGCCCTGGCAGCCGCGCAGAAGCTCGTCACCCGCGAGCCTGGCTTCTATACGTTCGACCAGGTCATGTTTGCCTAACCAGGTATCAACCGGATCCACTCAAAGGAGAGACAGCAAATGAGTAATGCAGCCGAGATGGATGCACAGGAGATTATCAACTACATCGCAACCGCGCCCAAGAAAACGCCCGTCAAACTGTACGTGCGCGAAAAGCCGGGCATGAAGGTCCAGTGGGGCAATGCGCACGTCTACGGCGGTCGTCGTGGCAAGACCGTCTTTGGTGACTGGGATGAGCTCAAGGCAATCCTCGACGCCAACGCCGACTCCATCGACTACTACGACGTAGAGAACGACTGTCGCAACTCCGCCGTGCCCATGCTCGACCTCAAGGGTATCAACGCCCGCATCGAGCCGGGCGCGATCATCCGCGACCGTGTCGAGATTGGCGATCGCGCCGTCATCATGATGGGCGCCATCATCAACATCGGCTCCGTCATTGGCGAAGGCTCCATGATCGACATGGGCGCTGTGCTGGGCGGCCGCGCCACCGTGGGCAAGAACTGCCACATCGGCGCTGGAACCGTGTTGGCAGGCGTCGTTGAGCCCGCAAGCGCCACGCCCGTCATCATCGAAGACGACGTCATGATCGGCGCCAACGCCGTGGTCCTGGAGGGCGTACGCGTGGGCAAGGGCGCTGTTGTTGCCGCCGGCGCCGTATGCGTCGACGACGTCCCCGCCGGCGCCGTCGTGGCCGGTGTCCCCGCCCGCGTCATCAAGATGCGCGACGAGAAGACCGACAGCAAGACCGGCCTGGAAGAGGGCTTACGTCAACTCTAGGGCTGCGCAGTTTTACCAAACCGCGCAACTAG
>NZ_JBBNMZ010000013.1:0-68775 GCF_040098165.1 Collinsella sp. CLA-JM-H32 | reverse complement strand
CCTCCCAACCTCGTTGCGGCGCGGCTGCGCCCATGGCACTTCAACATCATTGTCGCAGCCCCGACCCGCGGTCACGAGCGGGGGCTCCTATCTTTTTAGTGCCCTCGGATTGGGTCATAGTGTCTGTCGGTACCAAAACATCGGTGTTGTCGAAGTAGTCATTGGGGACGTTCTTAAATGACTACATAGCATGAGAGTGGATAATCTCCCGGTTTGAGCCTGCATCCAAGCTTAAAGTGGGAGATTATCCACTCTCATTTCGTTTGTTGATTTCGATGCCTACATTTGTAGGAACAGTTCGTGGAGGCGGGTGTCTTCGTCGAGTTCGGGGTGGAAGGTTACGCCGAGCTGGTTGTCTTGGCGGGCGGCGACGATGCGGCCATCGACTTCGGCCAGGGCCTCGGCATCGCCGTGCACCTCAACGATGCGGGGCGCTCGGATAAACGTCAGCGGCACTTCACCGTCGATGCCGGCTACCTGCCCCTTGGTTCGAAAGCTGCCGAGCTGCCTGCCGTAGGCATTGCGCTCGACGAGCACATCCATGGTTGCCAGGCGCGGCGTCCCCTTATCGTCGTGGGCGGCAAGGTCGCGCGCCAGCAGAATCAAGCCGGCGCAGGTGCCCAGGACGGGCATGCCTTCAGCGATACGGGCACGAAGCTCCTCGAGCATGCCGAGCTCGGCAAGCAGCTTCCCTTGAACGGTGGACTCGCCGCCGGGAAGTACCAGACGGTCAAAGTCCTGCTTCAAATCAGCCGCCTGCCTCAGCTCAATACAGTGTGCGCCCAGCTCGGATAGCCTTGCCTCGTGCTTGGCAAAAGCACCTTGGACCGCCAGCACGGCGACTGTCTGGTCTGCGTAATCGCTCATGTGCGATCCTTTCTGCTGGACTAGCGCCCGCGCTCCTCCATGATGATCTCGATCTCGTCGGCGTTGATGCCGACCATGGCCTCGCCCAGGTCCTCAGAAAGCTCGGCGATGAGCTTGGCATCGGTGAAGTTTGCCACGGCCTTGACGATGGCGGCTGCGCGCTTGGCGGGGTCGCCGCTCTTAAAGATGCCCGAGCCGACAAAGACGCCTTCGGCGCCCAGCTGCATCATCAGCGCGGCGTCGGCGGGGGTCGCTACGCCGCCGGCGGCAAAGTTCACGACGGGAAGCTTTCCCGTGGTATGGACCTCGCGCACCAGCTCGACCGGAACCTGCAGTTGCTTGGCTGCCTCAAAGAGCTCGTCGTCGCGCAGGGCAACAACGTCGCGGATCTGCTTTTGGATTTTGCGCATGTGACGCACGGCCTGGACGACGTCGCCCGTACCCGGCTCACCCTTGGTGCGAATCATAGTGGCGCCCTCGGCAACACGGCGCAGCGCCTCGCCCAGATCGCGGGCGCCGCAGACAAATGGCACGTCAAACTGGGTCTTGTCGATGTGATAGACGTCATCGGCAGGGGAGAGAACCTCGGACTCGTCGATGTAGTCGATCTCGATGGCCTGCAGGACCTGCGCCTCGACGATGTGACCGATGCGGCACTTGGCCATAACAGGGATGGAGACGGCCTCTTGGATGCCCTTGATCATCTTGGGGTCGCTCATGCGCGAGACGCCGCCTGCGGCACGGATGTCGGCCGGGATGCGCTCGAGAGCCATGACGGCGCAGGCGCCTGCCTCCTCGGCGATGCGTGCCTGCTCGGGCGTGGTGACGTCCATGATGACGCCGCCCTTGAGCATCTGCGCGAGCTCGCGATTGAGTTTGACGCGATCTGCCTTGCTGGTCTGTTCTGCCATGGTTGCTCCCTTGGTTGGCATGTGCATTGCTTGACGGAACATCCTATCGGGGAGCTGGGTATGGCAAAATACTCAGTTTTCGAGATAATAACAAGGTCAGACTAATACCAGATTGAATGGCTTAATAAGGTCAGGTGATAAACTCATGCTTGACTACAATTTGGAAAAACGCGGCGAAGCATCGCTCTATGAGTATGTTTACCAGCAAATTCGAGATGATATTGTTGCTGGCCGTATTGCGGCGGGGGAGCATCTGCCGTCTAAGCGCGCCTTTGCCAGTCATCTGGGAATCAGTGTCATTACTATCGAGAATGCATATAGCCAGCTACTTGCCGAGGGCTATATTTGCTCAAAGCCGCGGCGTGGCTACTACGCTTGCAAGCTTCCGGATGCACCGGTTTTGTCTTTGGCTTCGGAGGGCATCGACCGAGATGCCGTCTCTGTGGACCCCAGCGCGCATGATGTCCGCGGGCGGGTCGAGCAATTCGACGCACTTTCTCCTTCCGCTTTGGAGGCGGCGCGGCTTTGGCAAAGCGCGCTACGGGCGACGCTGGCATCCGAAGACGAGCGCGAGATCTTTTCGCCCGCACCGGCACAGGGCACCGCCCGGCTGCGACGCGCAATTGCTCACCATCTGCGCGGGACAAGGGGTATGAATGTCGACCCCAATAACATCGTTATCGGTGCGGGCGCTCAGCTGCTCGATACCATGTTGGTTCAGTTGCTTGGCGTGGACAAGGTGTATGCGGTTGAGGATCCGGGCTATTTGCGCCTGACGCGCATCTATCAGGCTATGGGCTGCCAAGTACGACATATCCCGTTGGATGACGACGGCGTGGACTTGAGCACTCTGCAGAAAAGCGGGACCGATGTCCTTCACCTGATGCCGTCTCACCAATATCCAACCGGCCTGGTGACGAGCATCGCGCGCCGATATGCGCTGCTGAGCTGGGCTGCTGAACGGCCGGGTCGATATCTCATCGAAGATGACTTTGATTGCGAGTTTCGTCTGGCCGGCAAGCCGATTCCCGCGCTTGCTTCGATCGATGCCGCTCAATCGGTCATCTACACCAACACGTTTTCGAAGAGCCTGTCATCGGCGTTGCGTTTGGCGTACATGGTGTTGCCCGATGAATTAATGGAGCGGTTTAGGCGCAACCTTGGTTTCTATGCCTCGTCGGTGAGCTCTGTTGACCAGGTCGCTTTGGCGCGTTTGCTGGAATCGGGTGATTACGAGCGACATGTGAACCGCGTGCGCGTTCGTGCTCGCGAGGCGCGTGATGGCCTGATGGCGCTTGTGCGGAAGGTATTTCCGGCAGGAGAGCTCTCGATCGAGCATGCAGACGCGGGCCTTTACTGTATCGTGGTTGCGGAGCGTGGAACGGGCGGAAGCACTTTTGCATGGGCCCTCACGCGCTCGAGCATACCTTTTATCGATATCGGTGACTGTTTTTGGTGTGCCGATGGCGCATCTGTCCCTGAAAACTCAACTCAAATTCTTGTTCAGTATGACGATCTGAGTCCAAAAGTACTAACTACCTTGGAATTGCAGCTAATGGGGGCACTCTGCAACCTAAGTGAGTAGACTTTTAGCACTTTGGCGACCAGGCAGTTTTGTAACAAGCTATCTACCTTCGGTTTTGAAAAGCAGGATGACCGGGCTGCTCGGGATGTTCAAAAAAGTCTACTCACTTGTCGCGCAAAGCTTCTGCATGAGAAAAAAATGGGGTTTTCAACAGAGCTTCGTCCAGCTCTCGGCAAGCTTTTGGCCAGTTGGGGAGGGCTGTTGAAAACTTAGCAGTCCGCTCGGCGCCATTTTTGGTGCGTTCGCGCCAATACGTGACTGACTGGGTTGAAATTCGTGTTCTCCTGTGCCTATGAAGGATCTAGTTTGTGACATATCGGCTTTTAGGTACTGGCGTTTGCCCCCTCAAGTCCTCGCTTTGTGTCCGCCGCTTCCACGACCGGAAGAAGACCGGCAGCGATATGACCTCACCCGTAACCCGACGGCTGCGGTTGCGCTCGGCTTTCCGTTGTATACATTGGTTCGGACGAGAAACAAGCGGACTTGCCCTGCCAGCATTAGGCAGCGGCTGTTTCTTGGCGAGCTTCCCAGGGAATCCGTGCTGGAGACGGAGCATAGGTTTTTGGTCACGTCTCCTCTACTGACGGCATTTATCATGTCTCGACATCTGACGGATCTCCAGCTTCTTTTTGTATTGGCGGAGATGTGTGGCTTGTTTGCGGTGTGCGCTCTGCCGGCGGCACTTGAGGCGGAGCTTACGCGTGCAATTGATTCGGGCGCGATTTCGACAACGTACGGTTGGGCGCGCTGCCCGTCCGAGGACGGTACCGCCTCAAATTTATGGCGTCGAGACGCTTTGGTTTTGGGCGGAGACCTTGACCGTTTTTGTTCAGATGTTTGCGGGATACGTTACGGCAATAGATTTAGGACGGTGTCGCAACTCGTTCCATTGGGTGCCGCGTCGCCTTTTGAGGTCGAGGCGTATTTGTTGCTTGGACTGCCGCGAGCCCTGGGAGGCGAAGGTTTTTGCGGCATAGAGCTTAATGTTGAAGTGATGCTAAACACAAGTGCTCGAGCGATTGTGGGAAAGTCCCGTGTATATATCGACCTACTTCTTTCTTCGCCGGACGGCAGGCGACAGGTGGCCATTGAATGTCAGGGAAAGGCCTCGCACGGACGCGCAGGGGATGGCTTGCGTGACGCTGACCGCATGACGGCCCTTCAGGCCATGGGCTACGATGTACTTCTCCTGACACACAGACAGATATCCGATGAGGATAGATTCCGCGCGATCGTTAAGGCCATATGCAGGATGCTCGATGCTGAATATCGTGATAAAAGCTCAGATGAGCAAAGGGCTGAGATATTACTCCGGTCTGAACTATTCATTGACTGGACAAAATTGGGAGTAATCGACGGAAAGATGCCCGTTAGACACAAAATGGCTCGATCGTGGACGGCTGCGAATCTAAGTGAGTAGACTTTTGGCACTTTGGCGACTAGGTCGTTTTGCAACAAGGCATTTACCTGCGGCTTTATAAAGTGATATGGATGGTCTGCTCGGCAAGTTCCAAAAAGTCTACTCACTTAGTTTTTGACGAGAAGCCGATGCCGAAGGCGGTCCTATTTCAGGTAGTTAACAAGTTTGTGAGGCACGAAAAAGGCCCGAACCATGCGGTCCGGGCCTCATCGAGCTAGAGGTTATGTCTCAGGTTGCTGGCTTAGCCGAAGTAGCGCTTGAGCAGGCCGGCGAAAGCCTTGCCGTGGCGAGCCTCGTCGCGAGCCATCTCGTGCACGGTGTCGTGGATGGCATCGAGGCCAGCGGCCTTGGCGCGCTTAGCAAGATCGGTCTTGCCGGCGGTGGCGCCGTTCTCGGCCTCAACGCGCATCTCGAGGTTCTTCTTGGTGGAGTCGGTCACGACCTCGCCCAGGAGCTCAGCGAACTTGGCGGCGTGCTCGGCCTCCTCGTGGGCAGCCTTCTCCCAGTACAGGCCGATCTCGGGATAGCCCTCGCGATGAGCGACGCGAGCCATGGCCAGGTACATACCGACCTCGGAGCACTCGCCCTCAAAGTTGGCGCGCAGGTCGGCAACGATGTCCTCAGAGACACCCTCCATCTTGGCGACGCCCACGACGTGCTCGGCGGCCCACTCGAGCTGGCCCTCCTCCTGCTTCAGGAAACGAGAACCGGGAACGCCGCACTGGGGGCACTTAAAATCCTCGGGCAGCTGGTCGCCGTCGAACTCTTCCACATAACCGCAAACGGGGCAAACAAACTTCATGATTCGATCCTTTCGATCGATGGCGATTGCGCGCTCGTCCGGTCCCGTAAGGGCCCTCTCCGGACGTGCGTCTTGACGAGTTCTATTATCCATAAATGCAACCAAATGTGAAGCCTATTAGGAATGATTTTTAATAAAACAATTTTGAGATATGAAGATGTTGATTGATTAACGATTGGCAGGCCGTCTTTGACCGCCGCTGAGTACAATCGGGCGAGCAAATGTTGACCTATCAACAAATGAAGGAGTTTCCTTTATGCATCTAGCCCGTCGTGCCTGGTGCCGAACATATCAGACGGTTTTTCGCATTGCATTGCCGATCCTGCCCTATACCGAGCCGCGCATTTTAGAGCATGCCGAGGATGTGCCCGCGGTGCTTCAAAAGCGCTCGATCCAGAAGGTCCTTATCGTGACGGATCCCGGCATTGCCCGTCTGGGGCTCACGGCACCGCTCGAGACGGCGCTCGCATCCAGGGGGATTGGCGTTACGGTCTATGCCGAAACGCGTGCAAACCCCACGGTTTCAAACGTGGAAGAAGCGGCGTCCCTGTATCGAGAGAGCACCTGCCAGGCCATTATCGGCTTTGGCGGTGGCTCGGCCATGGACTGTGCCAAGGGCGTGGGCGCACGCATTGCGCAGCCAAACAAGCCCATCAACAAGATGCGCGGCCTGCTGCGGATTCATCGTCGCCTGCCGCTGCTCATCGCCGTTCCCACTACCGCCGGTACGGGAAGCGGAGTCACGCTTGCGGCGGTAATTACCGATGACGAGACGCACTACAAATACCCCATTAACGACTTTGTGCTCATCCCGCGTTTTGCAGTCCACGACCCCGAGTTTACGTGCGGCTTGCCCGCTTCCATTACGGGGCAGACGGGCATGGACGCCCTGACGCATGCCGTTGAGGCCTTTATCGGGCGAAGCACCACGCCCTATACGCGCAAGATGGCGCGACAGGCGGTGCAGCTTATCCACGACAATTTGCTCGAGGCCTATGAGCATGGTGACGACATGTGCGCTCGTCGCAATATGCTTTCGGCGGCGTATAAGGCGGGCGTTGCGTTTACCCGCTCCTATGTCGGATATGTGCATGCCATCGCGCACAGTCTGGGCGGCCGATACGGAATTCCGCACGGTTTGGCCAACGCGATCATCCTGCCGCACATGCTTCGCGCTTATGGTGACGCCGCCGCCCCCAAGCTTGCCGATCTTGCTCGCATGGCGGGCATTGCGCCGGCTACCGCGCAGGATAGTCTTGCGGCCGAGGCCTTTATCGATTGGGTCGACCGCATGAACGAGGCCCTGGGAATCCCCAAATATGTCTCGGGCATTCGCCGCTCTGACATTCCCGAGATGGTGGCGCATGCCGATGCCGAGGCCAATCCGCTATACCCCGTTCCGCTTCTAATGGACCGCTTGGAGCTCGAGCATATGTACGAAGTCGTTGCAGGTGGTATGTTTGAGGACGAGAATTAGGAGGGTCCATGAACACCGAGGAAATTGCGCGCATCGTCGGCGATCAGCGCGCCTACTTTAAGACGCACGCCACGTTTGATGTCGATGCTCGACGTCGCGCGCTCGTGAGTTTACGCGATGCGGTGCGGGCCCACGAGGCCGATATCGCCCATGCGCTCAAGACCGATTTGGGGAAGTCGCATGACGAGGCCTATATGTGCGAGATCGGTACGTCGCTTTCCGAGATTCGACATCAGATCGCTCACGTGGCTCGGTGGAGTCGTCCGCGCCTGCGTCCGTGCGATCTCGCTAACGCAGTGAGCGTGTGCAAAACGCAAGCCGTGCCCTATGGCGTCACACTCATCATGGCTCCGTGGAACTACCCGTTTTTGCTAACACTCGAGCCGCTCGCCGGCGCCCTTGCCGCGGGCAATACCGTGGTCATCAAGCCGAGTGCCTATGCTCCGGCATCGAGCGCGGTGCTCAAGCAAATCTGTGAAGAGGCATTTGATCCGTGCCTGGTGACGGTTGTCGAGGGCGGGCGCGCCGAAAACGAAGCGCTGCTCGATGAGTGCTGGGACAAGATCTTCTTTACCGGTAGCGTTTCGGTCGGCAAGCTCGTTATGGAGCGCGCGAGCAAAAACCTCACGCCCGTGACGCTTGAGCTGGGCGGCAAGAGCCCCTGCATCGTGGATGCGACGGCAAATTTGAAGGTCGCGGCACGGCGTATCGCCTTTGGCAAATGGCTCAACGTGGGGCAGACCTGCGTGGCGCCCGACTACCTGCTGGTCGATACGCGCGTGCACGACGAGCTGCTGGGCCTCATCAAGGAAGAGGTCCGCCGTATGTTTGGCGAGCATCCGCTCGATAACGAGGATTACGGGCATATCGTCAACGCCAAGCATTTTGCGCGCGTGCGCGGGCTGATCGATCCCGATAAGGTCGTGCTTGGAGGCACCGCGCGGGAGACTTCGCTGAAGATCGAGCCGGCAATTTTGGACGGCGTGACCCCCGATGACGCCGTGATGCAGGAGGAGATCTTCGGTCCCATCTTGCCGGTGCTGACGTTTGAGAGCCTAGACGAGGCCGAAGCGTTTATCGCGGATCGTCCGACGCCGCTGGCCCTGTATATCTTTAGTCAGGATCGCGCAGTTCAGCAGCGCTTCGTGCGTTACGTGCCCTTTGGCGGTGGCTGTGTCAACGACACGATCATGCACTTGGCTACGAGCCATATGGGCTTTGGCGGCATGGGCGCGAGCGGTATGGGGCAGTACCATGGACGCGAGAGCTTCGATACGTTTAGCCACAAGAAGAGTATCGTGAACAAGGCAACTTGGCTGGACGTGCCATTCCGCTACGCTCCTTACGCAAGCTGGAAGCACAAGTTCGTGCGCATGTTTGTTCATTAGAAAAGGGCGCAGGTAATACGAACAAGTGTTCCTATTACCTGCATTTTGCGTTAGACTACTGTTATGGAGCACGGATGGGCCAACTCCCTTTAGAAGGGATTTGGTATGAACGTAAGCGATGTTATTTCGTTATTGGCGTTGTTGATTGCGGCTATCGAACTCGGTCTGTTTATCGGCCGAATGAAATAGCCGCCCCCGCGTAAGCGAAGACGGCCACTTCTAACGATGAAAACGTGTATCGGAGTTGGCAAGACCCGCGGCAACGGGTGCCATCCGTGTTCCTATCTTATCTGCAAGCGTTCTGTCGCGCAAGCGTTGAGGCAAACGATTGAAGGACGCAGACAGGATGTATTTGTGTCCGCACGGGACCGTAGACTTCTTAATAAGGTTACACACCGGTTTATCCGGCCGTTAGAGGAGCTGCTATGTACGAGCCTTCACGTGTTCTTCTGTCATTTCACATTGCAGGATTTCAGTATGCCGATGGCGCCTTGGTCCTGGGCGATCTTAAAGCGGGCGATAAGCTGACGCTGTGTGCCGAGCGCGATAATCCCCATGACCCCGAGGCAGTTGCGATCTACTATGGCAAGACCAAACTTGGCTACGTTCCGGGAAACGAGGTCGGCCCGCTGTCCTTGATGATGTATTACGGCCATGAGGACGTATTTGAGGCCCGCGTGCAGCAGGTCGCTCCCGAGCGCAGCCCGTGGCATCAGGTGCGCGTTGGCCTCTACGTGGTGGATGCCCGCTAGTCGGCAATGGAGGCGGCCATGTTTGATGACGACGACCAGTTCGATCTGACAGACGATCCGTTTGAGTGGGATCTGCTACTCGACGACGATGAGTTGGAGCAGGATCGTAAGAAACGGCAGGACAAGAAAACTCAGAGTGACGCTTCGAAAAAGCAAGACAAACGCCGCCGCGGACTGTTCGGCGGGCTCTTTGGATAACCGCCGCATCGCTGCGTCTGTATACTTAGCACGAGTTGAACACGTTGCGAAATGAGGACACAGACGATGATGTGGTTTACCGCCGACTTGCACCTGGGCGATACGAATATCTTGCACGACATGGACCGGCCGTTTGGCTCGGTCGAGGAGATGAACCGCAAGGTCATCGATGCCATCAATGAGTGCGTGGCTGCGGATGACCGTCTCTACATCCTGGGAGACTTTACCTATCGTTTGCCCCTGGCGGAGGCGGTGCGCCTGCGCGAGCGTATCGAATGCCAGAACGTGACGCTCATCCGCGGTAACCATGACGGCGACTGGGAAGATTCCGACGTACCGCAGATTTGGGAAGACGTGCGCGATTACCTGGAGATTGCTCCCGGCTATGCCAAGGGCCATCGCCTGGTGTTGAGCCACTACCCCATGCTTAGCTGGAATGGCAAGGCGCGTGGCGCCATCATGCTACACGGGCATATTCACAGCAGAGGAGACCGTACCAACGCGCGCAACCGCGATCGCGAGCGCCCTATCTTTCGCTACGATGTCGGTCTCGATGCCAACGAGTACAAGCCCGTAAGCCGTGATCAGTTTCTTAGCTTCTTTGGGTTATAGGGCGCCAGAACCACCACAAAGGGGACAGGCACCTTTGTGGTGGTTCTGGCGCCGTTGCCATTATGGCGGCGGCGCCTTTTTTGTCCGTGCGGCGCGGTAGAGTGTAGGCGGTTGAAATTTGCGTCCATCGAGGAGCTGCTATGAACGAGATCAAGTGCCCGCATTGCGGCGAAGTGTTTAAGGTCGATGCGTCTGGCTATGCGGATATCGTCAAGCAAGTACGCGATGCCGAGTTTTCGCGCGACCTGGATGAGCGTGTGAAGGCAGTCCAGCGCGAGGGCGAGCAGGCGCTGGAGCTTGAGCGTTCGCGTTCGGCGTCTGCCCTGCAGGAGGCGGAGTCTCAACGCGACGCTCAGCTTGTCGAGCAGAAGAACGCTGCGGCGCAGGAGTTGGCACAAGAGGTTGCCAAGCGCGATGCCGAGCTTGCCGAGCTGCGCGCCAAGCTCGAGGGCGCTGCCGCAGAGCGCGAGAGTGCAAGCCAGCGCGCGGCGGTTGAGGCCCGCGCCGATGCTCAAAAGGAGAATGCCGAGCTGCAGCGCGAGATCGACAACTTGCGTGCGCAGCTGGGGCGCAAGGATGACGAAGCCAAACTCGCCGAGGCGGCGGCACGCAATGCTGCTCAAAACGACCTGTCCGCGCGCGACGCTCAGATTGCCGAGCTGCAGGCCAGGCTCGCCGCGGCGGACAAAGCCCAGGAGATGGCGCTTGCCGCTGCCGCGGCAGAGTCGCAGCGTGAGCTCGATGCCGCTCGCAGCGAGGCCGAGCGCGCGCTTACTGACTATCGCGCGAAGGTGCAAGAGAAGTTCTCCGCCGCAAAGGCTCAGTCCGAGCAAGAGGCCGAGGGCCTGCGTGCCCAGCTGCGCGAGCAGGAACTGATGGCAAAAATGAACCTGTCAGAGGCGGTCGCCGCGGCGGAGCGAGAGCGCGATGAGGCGCGTGCCAAACTGACGAGCGAGCTGGCGGTGCGCGATTCTCGCGAGGAGCAAGCCAAGGCGGCACACGAGCTCGAGCTTGCGCAGGCCAAGCGCGCGAGCGATGACCTGATTCGCTACAAGGATGAAGAGATTGAGCGCCTTAAGGACATGAAGGTCCGCCTGTCCACCAAGATGGTGGGCGAGTCGCTCGAGCAGCACTGCGAGACCGAGTTTAACCGTCTGCGCATGACGGCATTTCCTAACGCGTACTTCGAGAAAGATAACGATGCGTCCGAGGGTACCAAGGGCGACTTTATCTTCCGCGAGTGCGACGCGAGCGGCAACGAGGTCATTTCGATTATGTTCGAGATGAAAAACGAGAACGATGAGACCGCGACCAAGCACAAGAACGAGGACTTCTTTAAGAAACTCGACCACGATCGCCGCCAAAAGGGCTGCGAGTACGCGGTGCTCTGCACGTTGCTCGAACCCGAGAGCGAGCTTTACAACGTCGGCATCGTGGACGTGAGCTATCGCTACGAGAAGATGTACGTGATTCGCCCACAGTTCTTTATTCCCATGATCACGCTTCTTCGCAACGCCGCCATGGGTTCGCTGCGCTATAAGCAGGAACTGGCGGAGTACAAACAGCAGAATATCGACGTCACGAACTTCGAAGCCAAGATGGAGAAGTTCAAGAATGATTTCGGTCGCAACTACGAGATCGCGAGCCGCAAGTTCCAAACGGCGATTGATGAGATCGACAAGACGATTGGCCACCTGCAGAAAACCAAGGAGGCGTTGCTGTCCTCTGAGAACAATCTGCGCCTAGCCAACAAGAAGGCGGACGATCTTACCATTCGCAAGCTCACGTGGGGCAACAAGACCATGAAGGCCGCGTTTGACGAGGCGCGCGGGGCTGCGACAGAGACAAACGATGAGCCAGCCGAGGCGGATTCGTATGAGGTCGAGGGTGCCGAGTAAGGCATAGCGTATAGCGCAAAAGCGGGGCCGCTGGCTATATTGCCAGCGGCCCCGCTTCGTTTCGTTCCAGTATGTTCGGCTAGTCCTCGAGCAGGTCCTCGATAAAGCCGACGCGGTAGTTTTTGAAGATGACCTCGCCGCCGTCTTGCGTGGCGTCCAGATCGACATCGCCCATGATGCCAAAATCGTGGTCGCCATCCTCGTCGGCAAAGATCTGGTGCACGTGCCATACGTGCGCGGTCTTCTCGTCGGACTCGTCAATGGAAAACATCGCGGCGCTGCGGGCATCTCCGTCGGTGAGGATTTCCTCGTGCTGCTCGTGGTAAGCGTCGAGTGCTTTTTGCCAGCGGATCTCGCTCATACCCCAGTCGTCGTCGAGCTCGCCCAGGTCGCGAACGTGCTCGCGGGCGGCAAGGGTCACGCGGCGGAAGAGCGCGTTGCGCACCAATAGCGTGCAGCCGCGACGGTCCGCCACGACCTCGTCGATGCCCTGCGGCGGCGCAGCATCGAGGGCTGCCGGGTTGCCGGCGTTCTCCCACTCATCCACCAGGCTCGAGTCCACCGAGCGCACCACAAAGCCCAGCCACGAGATAATGTCGCGCAGGCGCTCGTCGCGCTTCTCGATGGGCACGGTGCGGTCGAGTGAACGGTAGGCCTCTGCTAGGTAGCGCAGCAAAATGCCCTCGGAGCGGGCGATGCCGAGCTTTTGAATGTAACCCTTAAAATCGCTCGCGCTTTCCAGCATATCGCGCAGGACGCTCTTGGGAGAGAGCTGGTAGTCGTTTGCCCAGGGCACTTCCTGGCAGTACTTGTCAAAGGCGGCGTCGAGCAAATCCTCGAGCGGCTTTTCGTACGTGATGTCTTGAATGCGCTCCAAGCGCTCCTCATACTCGACGCCGTCAGCCTTCATTTCGGCCATCGCGCGGTCGCGCGCGGCGCGCTCCTGTGCGCGCAATACCTGCTTGGGGTCCTCGAGCGTAGCCTCGACCATCGAGATCAGATCCATGGTATAGGTCTCACTCTCGGGGTCGAGCAGCTCCAACGCGGCAAGCAAAAATGGCGAGAGCGGCTGGTCGAGCGCAAAGTCCTCGGGCAGATCGACCGTCAGTGCGTAGTCGATGTCTGGTGCGGCGTCAGTCGGGGCATCGGGCGCGGGCGGCACTTCGGTGCGAACGACGACGCCGGAGTCGATGAGCGTGGCGAAGATTTCGTCGGCGCGAACCTCGAGCTTGGCCTTTTCCTCGGGGGTCTGCAAGCTCGTCTCTATGAGGTCGTGCACGCGGGTGCAGGCATCGCCGCCCTGCTCGACCACGCTAATCACCATGGAGTGTGTGATGCGCAGGCGCGGCTTGAGCGTCTCGGGCTGCGTCTCGATCAGGCGCTCAAAGGTCTGCTTGTTCCAGGTGACAAAGCCCTCGGGGGCCTTCTTCTTTTTAATCTTGCGGAGCTTCTTGGGGTCGTCGCCCGCCTTGGCCATGAGTTTGGCATTTTCGATCTCGTGCTCGGGTGCCTCGGCGATCACCATGCCCTCGGTATCGAAGCCCGAACGGCCGGCGCGACCGGCAATTTGATGGAACTCGCGGGCGCGCAGACGACGCATCTTGTAGCCATCGAACTTGGTGAGCGCGGTGAGCACCACGGTATGGATGGGTACGTTGATGCCGACGCCGAGCGTGTCGGTGCCGCAAATGACGGGCAGTAGGCCCTGCTGCGCTAGGCGCTCGACCAGTAGGCGATAGCGCGGCAGCATGCCAGCGTGGTGCACGCCGACGCCGCATCCAAGCAGGCGCTTGAGGATCTTGCCGAAGGCCGTCGAGAAGCTCGTGCCCTTGGCCGCTTCCTTGATGGCCTCGCGCTGCTCCTTGCTGGCAATGCCAAAGTTGGCGAGGGATTGCGCCGTCGCAAGGGCGGCATCCTGGCTAAAGTGCACGATGTAGAGCGGGGCCTCGCCGCGACGCATCGCGAGCTCTACCGTGCCCTCGAGCGAGGTCGTCACGTAGTCGTAGCTCAGCGGCACGGGGCGTGGGGCATCGACGACCAAGTCGCAGGTAGCGCCGGTGTGCTCCTCGAGCGAGGCGGCGATTGCGGTGACATCGCCGAGCGTGGCGCTCATGAGCATGAATTGCGTGTGAGGCAGGGTGAGCAGCGGCACCTGCCAGGCCCAACCGCGGTCGGGGTCGGCAAAGTAGTGGAACTCGTCCATGGCGACGCAGCCAACATCGGCATCTTCGCCCTCGCGGAGCGCATCGTTGGCAAGGATCTCTGCCGTGCAGCAGATGACGGGCGCCTTGGTATTGATGTGCGTGTCGCCGGTGATCATGCCAACGTTATCGCGGCCGAGCACCTGTACCAGGTCGAAGAACTTTTCGCTGACCAGAGCCTTGATAGGAGCCGTGTAGTAGCAGCGCTTGCCTTGCGCCATGCCCATAAAGAGCATGCCTAGCGCGACAAGCGACTTGCCCGATCCGGTCGGTGTTCCCAAAATGACATGGTCACCGGCGGCTAGATCCATGAGGGCCTCTTCCTGGTGGTCCCACAGCTCAATACCGCGGTCGCTTGTCCATTCAAAGAAGCGTTCGAAGGCCTGATCGGACGTGAGCCATGGTTCGGGCTCGCTGCCGTCCTCGGGCTCCCACCAGGTGGGGGAGAGCGCGCCGAGCGAGCCGAATTCGGCTTCGGTTCCCGTACCGCCCGAGAATGAGCTGGCGGCGCCGGCGCCGGAAACGGTGCTGGCGGCGGTATCTGTCGTGGTCTGTGCCATGTGGTTGCTTTCTCTCGCGTTTGTCCGCCAACTATTATGGCGTAGCGTCGCATCGATGCGTTCGCAGGCAAGAAAATGCAGGAAATGGGCGTTCTGCCCAGCCGTTTGGTGCAGTTGCCAGCTAAGTGAGTAGACTTTTTGCAATATCGCGAGCACATGGCTTTTGCGCAAGAGCTCTACCTGCGGTTTTAGTTTTCGTTATGCGGGTTGTGCTTGGCTATTGCAAAAAAGTCTACTCACTTAGGTTTGAGGGTCGTTCGCTGACGCCTATTTTCACTTGTTTGCCGACGCCGCGACCATCAGAAGCCCCTAGGACTCCTGCGGCAGGCGCTTCTTGCCTTTGCGGGCGCGGTTTCTAAAGTTCTCGACGGCCTCTTCCATGCCCAGAGGTACATAGGTGAGCGCATCGAGGTTTTCGGGCAGGTAGCAGGCAAGGCTTTGCTCCTGCTCGTGGCCCGCCGCGAGCTGTTCATCGCTAGGCCGCGCGTCGGGTGTGGCGCAAATGCCATAGACGACGGCACCCATCTCGCGCGTGCGGCATTCATATTCGGTCTCGGGATGCTCGGGATGGTCGCGGCGGACGTCGTCACTTACCCAAAGCGTGTCGTAGCCTGCCGCGGCAAACTGTCCCAGGGCGTAATCGCGCAACGGCTTGCTGTCGGTGCGCAGCGTGACGGTAGCGCCGGCTGAAAAGAGCGGGCGGTAGAGCATCAGATGGTCGACATGGACGAGTCGTTTTTTGGCGTACTTGGCCTTGGGCTGTGGCGTGGGAAAGTTAATGGTGATGGCATCGAGCTCGCCTGCGGCAAACAGCTGCGGCAGCGATTTGGCGCCTCGGGGCAGGACGAGTGCGTTGGACAGCTCCTGCTCGCAGATTTTCTGTGCGGCATAGGCGATGCAGATGGGCTCCTGATCCATACCGATAAAGAGCGTGTTTGGCTCGTGGGCCGCGCGCTCTACAAGGTACGTTCCCTTGCCACAGCCAAGATCCAGGTGAAGGTGTTCGAAGGGCTTGCTGCCAGCTGGCGCGCAAGCCTCGCGCCAATCTCCGGCATAAGCCTCGGGGTTCGTCTCAATCGCATCGGCGTAGCGCTCCAGGCGCTCCTCGAGCACAAAGTTCTTAGGCGTGCGAACGTGGACGGCTCCCATGAGGCTCCTTGGTCATAAGTGTGGAACGCATGGTTGCACGTTCCGTCAATGGGTTGAAAAAAGGGTGGGTATAGTTTGCCCGAAAGATGCGATGCGGCTCGAAGGCGAGTCGTCGGTGCCTACAGACGCTTGAGAATCACATAGCGGTTGAGCTCGCCGCTGCGACCGTCGGCATGGAAGCGCTCAAGCTCGCGCACGGGGACCTCGCCGCTCTTGTAGAACGTACGGACGCCGCGCACCAGGTCGGTGATCTGCTGATCGTCAAAGTGATGGCAATAGCGGTAGGCGTGGCGGTCGTTTTGCCAGCCGATGAGGTGGTCGCCGGCTTCAAACTGCGCTGAATCGTAACCCTCAAACGGCGGGGTGAGCTCGGCGCGGGCCTCGGCTCGAACGGCCTTGCGCGCCATGCGCTCGTCGTTCATAAACTCCCAAAAGCTGATGGCGATGATGCCGCCTGGGCGCGTCTGCCGCACCAGGGCGTCGAGCACGCGTACGCGGTACTCGCATGACGGTACGTGGTGCATAAAGCCAAAGCAGACCGAGATGTCGGCGAGTGGGGCGTCGAAAAGCACGTCGGGCGTCTCGGCGGGGTTGAGCTTCATGAGAGCGTCGAGCACGTCGAGTTCCTGGAAGTGCAGGTTGGGAATGCGCAGGGCGTGGCCGCGTTCATCGATAGCCAAATCCTGACACGAGTCGACACCATAGAACTCAAACGGGCAGCTGGCATCCGCCGAGGGGTTTGCGCCGTCGACGCCCTTGGCGGCAAGTGCGCCGCCGGCGGCAAAGTTCTCGAATCGCATATTGCCGCAGGCAAGATCGAAGACGCGGACGGGATGCTCGATCGTGGCGACGTCGAGCTGCCCGAGTGCGATATCCATGGTGCGCACCCAGCCGGGCCACGGGGCCTGGCGCGTATCGGAGAAGGAGGCGGAGTGCTCGCGATAGAACGTATTGTTGAGCTGGATGAGCGATGAGGCGAAATCGCGGTTCACGGCGCGGAACTCCCTCCGTTGGCGGTGCGGAATTAACAGTACGACCATACTACCGTTAACGCTGCAACGGGGACAACCAAGCTACGGGTCATTGCTTTGTTTGGACACATTTCCGCAGCTCATATGCACCCGCAACCGCCGGTTGTCAAAAATCTCACTAGAATAGGTGGCATGCTTTTGGCGGTGGCGGATACATTTTTAACTGTGCAAGGCGCCTTAAGAACAAAAACGGTCCGGCGGCACGGCTGGCATCACATAGGAGGAACCATGAATGTAGAAACTGCGCAGCGGCTCGCCGACCTTCGTCGCAGCAAGGGTTTTAGCCAAGAAGGGCTTGCACGAAAGCTGGGACTGTCGCGCCAGGCGGTCAGTAAATGGGAGCGTGCGGAGAGCTCGCCCGATACCGAGAATCTGATCTCGCTTGCCAAACTCTATGGCGTGAGCCTGGACGAGCTGCTCAATCCGAGCGATGAGATCGAGGACGATATCGAGTTTGAGAACGAGGACCGCGCCCGTCAGCGCGAGGCCGAGGCGGCGGAGCGCGCCCGCACCCATGAGGCGGCGGCACGCGCCACGGAGGCAGCTACGCAGGCAAGTGATGCCGCGGCCAAGGCGGCGCAGGCGGCAAGCTGGAGTGCGCAGGCCGCCAATGCCGCTACGGCGCAGGCGACGAGTGGCACCGCGGTTGGCTCGACTCCGGTGAAGGGCCCGTTCCAGTCGTTCCCGTATTGGGCCGTGTGCTGGCTGCTGTTCTTTTTGCTGATGTTCCTGTTTGGTGCCGGCCCCTTTGCCGCGCTGATCTTCTTTACGATTCCCATCTATCACTGGGTGGCGCGTGCGCTCGATGGTGATTGGGCGCGCGGGGATATTCAGGTTGGTCCGGCGTCGGTGGCAATCAAGGCCCAGGGGAAGGATGCTTCTGCAGAACCTGATGCTGACGTGGCTACCACGACCACCGGTGAGCCATGTGCCAAAGAGGGTGATGAATGATGAAGCTCTCGCATGAGTCTAAGAGGCGCTTGGGCATTGGCATCGGAGCGTTTGTGCTCATCATCGGGCTTGTCGTTGGCACTTCGCGGACTTTGATTCATTTTGATGGACCGTGGAATCTCAACGATGTTGTATCCGGCTTGTCTGGTATGGACGATGCGTTTGACGAGGACGATGTTTTTGATGACGGTATTTACTCCGCTCAGTCTCAAAAGCTTTCGAGTGAAACCTTCGATGCCGACTCATTCCAGTCCCTTGACCTGGATGTGACGTCGGGTACGGTCGATATTAAGTACGTTTCCGATGGACCGGTGCGTGTCATCGAGAGTGGTCGCGTTGCAAAAGGAGTAACTGCTTACGATGCTGCCACGCAAAATCTGGCCGAGATTAGGGGCTCTACGCTCAAGATTAACCAGTTCGACTGCGATGACGAGCGTGCGCTTGACCGTACGGTCACCATCGAGCTGCCGCGCGAGCTTGCCGATAACATGATGGACATTTCGGCGAATGTGGGGTCGGGGGATCTGACGATTACGGACATTGCGTGCCACGACTTCGATTTGACGTTGGACTCGGGAGACATCGAGTTTACGGGCACCGTGACCGATACCCTGAATGCCGAGGTCGGTTCGGGCGATGTGACGTTCGAGCTCTACCAGGCCCCCGCGAAGTCGATGGACGTGAGTGTGGGCTCGGGCGATGTGGAGATGACGGTTCCGAACTCGACGGGCTTTAAGGCGAGCCTCACCTTGGGCAGTGGCGACTTCGAGAGCGATTTCCTTCCGCTTGGCTACGACGGCGAGACCATTTTGAATCTT
Source organism: Collinsella sp. CLA-JM-H32 (assembly GCF_040098165.1). Taxonomy (NCBI): domain Bacteria; kingdom Bacillati; phylum Actinomycetota; class Coriobacteriia; order Coriobacteriales; family Coriobacteriaceae; genus Collinsella; species Collinsella sp. CLA-JM-H32. Next base: position 50,155 of record NZ_JBBNMZ010000013.1, on the reverse strand, counting down.
GAATTCGATAACGGCGATAAGTCTGCCACGTATCGTTTTGAGGTCGGTTCGGGCGACATGTCGTTTGATCCGGAGTGACATGCGGTTTTCGGAGGTCGGTACATATAGGCATGCTCTTTGATGGAGGCGCTGGAGCCGTGACGGGCTTCGGCGCCTTTGCCTTTACAATGAGGACATGGAACAGATTATCTTGAACATACTCGAGGCTCTGCGTCGCGGCGAGACCGTGGACGACAAAGCGCTCGTCAAACTGATACATGCCGAGGCGCGCCGTGAGGGCGCCGACAAACGCGATTTGGCCAAGCGCCGTCTGCTGCCGTTCTACCAGCGGGTTAAACGCGAGGAGCCGGCTCGGTGGGCTGCGTGGAATGTCGATTCCGATCTGGAACGTCAACTGCTGCAGGCGCTGCGTATGAAGCCGCGCCGAACGGCTTCGGGCGTGGCGACCATTACCGTCATCACCAAGCCGTGGCCGTGCTCGGGCGATTGTCTGTTTTGCCCCAACGATCTGCGCATGCCCAAAAGCTATCTGCACGCCGAGCCGGCGTGCGCCCGTGCGGAACAAAATTGCTTTGACCCGTATCTGCAGGTGAGCGCTCGTCTGACCGCGCTTTCGCAGATGGGGCATGCAACCGACAAGATCGAGCTTATCGTTCTTGGCGGTACCTGGAGCGACTATCCGCAAGGGTATCAGGCATGGTTTATGTCGGAGCTCTTCCGCGCGCTCAATGACGATGCCGTCGCCGGCGTGGCGGCCAACCCCATGTTGGCGCGTCCGGGCATCAGCCGTGCCGAGGCAGGGCGCCTGCTCGATGACGCTCCCGCCGATGCCCTGCCGCCGGTGGTAGCGGAGCGCCGCGAGCGCTATCGGGCCACCGGCATTGCGACAGACGAGGCTGAGCTTGCTGCCGGTGTTGCCGACGAGCAGGGGCGTGTGGACGCTGTCGTTGGTGGCTATAACCGCGCAGTGCGTCGTCTGTACGGTCTTGGTACGCCGTGGGGCGAGGCTGCCGAGTGGCAGACGGCAACGATGGAGGAGCTTGAGCGTCAGCAGCGCATCAACGAGACGGCGAAGCATCGCGTGGTGGGGCTCGTTATCGAGACGCGCCCCGATGCCGTAACGCCGCAGGCCCTCACGCTCATCCGCCGCCTGGGTTGCACCAAGATTCAGATGGGTATTCAGAGTCTCGACCAACATTTGCTCGATATCAACGAGCGTCGCATTTCGGTGGCGCAGATTGAGCGGGCGTTTTCGCTTGCGCGCCTGTTTGGTTTTAAGATCCACGCGCATTTTATGCTCAACTTGCTGGGCGCCACGCCCGAGGGGGATAAGCGCGACTACGAGCGCTTTGTGACCGAGGGGGCCTTTATGCCCGACGAGGTCAAGGTCTACCCGTGCGCACTCATCGAGGGCTCGCGTCTGGTGGGTTGCTACGAGCGCGGCGAGTGGCGTCCCTATACCGAGGAAGAGCTGCTCGACGTGCTGGCCGACGACATCGTGGTGACGCCGTCGTTCTGCCGTATCAGCCGCATGATTCGCGACTTTAGCTCCGATGACATTATGGTGGGCAACAAGAAACCCAACCTGCGTCAGCTCGTCGAGAATCGCTTGGCGGCTCGTGGGGAAGGCGCGACGGTGCGCGAGATCCGCTATCGCGAGATCAGCACAGCGGGTGCCGACCTGGACAAGTTGACCCTTGACGAGGAAGTGACGTACGAGACGCCGGTGACGCGCGAGCGTTTTTTGCAGTGGATGACGCCGCAGGGCAAAATCGCGGGCTTTTTGCGGTTGTCGCTGCCCGACCATTCGTTTGTTGCCGCGCATGCGGATGAGTTGCCGACGACGCCGGACGAGGCGATGATTCGCGAGGTGCACGTGTATGGCATGGCGGCGCGCGTGGGGGATCAAGGCCAGGCGGCGCAGCATCACGGGTTGGGGCGTTTGCTCGTTGAGCGTGCGTGCGAGATTGCCCGGGATGCGGGTTATGCGCGCATCAACGTGATTAGCGCGATCGGTACGCGCGAGTACTATCGCCATCTTGGATTTTATGACCATGGCCTTTATCTGCAAAAGGAGCTCTAGATGAACAAGCCGAGTGTTTCTGCCGGCGTCGTTGCCGGCGTTGCTCTGGGAGCCGCGGCGCTTGGTGCGGCCGCCGTCGCTGTTCGTGCTGCCTGTCTGCAGGTTGCGCGAACCCGCAATGGGTTGGCGCGTGTGAAACGCGTGCACGATGAGGGCGGCGATGAGATTCGCGTGTTGGTGCAAGGCGGCGTCTACCAAAGCGCAAGCTACATTGGCGAGCGTTGGGCGGAGCCCGTCTTTGCGTACTATCGTGCGTTTGACGACGTGTTTGAGGCCGAGGATGCGATGCGCGACGTTTATGGTCACGGTATCGACCGCATGCTCATGCTGGGTGGCGGCGGGTTCGCCTATCCTAAATTCGCCCTGATGTCGCACGAGGGCTTGCGCATGGACGTCATCGAGTATGACGGAGAGATTACGCGCCTGGCGCGCCGTTGGTTCTATCTGGACGAGCTGGAGCGCACGGTGGGCGACCGCTTGCGGGTGATTACTGCTGAGGCTCGCTCGTATCTGGGTGTGACGAGTGTGGGCCATCGTCGCTACGACGTGGTCGTGAGCGATTGCTTTGGCGGTGCCGAACCCGTACGCGAGCTGGCGACGGTTGAAGCGTTGCGTTTGGTGCGGGGCAGCCTAAATGTCGGTGGCGTCTACGTGGCCAATATCGTGAGCGCAAACGAGGGGAGCGATGTGACGTTCCTGCGCGATTGCGTTGCCACGGCACTCGAGGTGTTCGCTCGCGCCTGGGTGGTGCCTTGTGGCGATACGGAGTTCGGCGGCGAGGAGAATTATCTACTCATCGCTAGCGACGGCGACTACGCCTTTGCCGAAGCTGTGCCCTTCGACACCGACTTCCTCGGCACCGTCCTTCACGACAAGTAAGTCTCCCCGTCCCAAAAAGACTGGTCTTAGGCGTGGTCGCGCCAGCTGCGGACACGCTGCTTCATGCCTTCGATGTCGAGCACACCTTCGGCGAAGCCTTTGCGCACGAGCTCTTCGGGAACAAACTCGTCGTACCGATCAAAGTAAGGTACCTCGCCGGGATAGACGAGCTCGATGGGGTCGAAGTCCTTTTCGGCCTCGGCTGCGAGCACCTCAAAGAACGTCTCCTTGTCGGCCTTCATCTTGAACTGCATAAAGTATGGACGCGACGGATCGAGCCCGCGAAGGCCCAGCTTTGCGGCGCATTTAATCTTAAGCAAGCGCTCGAGCGCCAAAAAGGCGTAGCTGCCCAGCCAGGGGAAGAGCACCCAGGTGTCGCCGCCCAGGTTAATGAGCGGCTTGGCCCCCGCGCCCGAAATCTCGGCCGTATGGCGAGCCTGTGCAAGACGTGCCCGTGCGTTGCCCATGAGATACGGATATGCCGCATGCTCGTTGAGCGCTTTGCGCATGCGCTCGAGTACATGCGTATTGATGTCTCCGGGGCAGTCGCCAAAGTAGGCCGGCACCCGGCCCTTGACCTGCGTGGCAAAGACAGTGTGGCGCTTCCAGTCCACTTCCTCGACAATCCAGCAGTGTCCGGCGATGGCGATGCGCTCACCGGGCGGGGGCGGATTGACGATCGTGCCCAGCTCGGCCGACTCGCTGCGAACGGTGAACTCCTCGTTTTCCTGGAACACGGCGTAGAACTTAAAGTTGTTGATGATGCGCTCGCCCGCGAGACCCACGATCAGCCCGCCGCCCTCGGTGACCTGGATGTGGTCGATCTTGATGAGGTGGCGCAGCAGTACGCGATAGTCATCGGCTGAGACGCGATGGAAATAACTGAGCGTGAGCACGCGTTGGGCAAGTTCGGCCGGCGTGAGCTCGCCGGTGCTGGCGAGGGTCGACATAGTCTGGTGATAGAGCAGGCTGTAGGGGAGTCGATCGAGCTCGGGCGGCTCGACCCACTTTTCCTCGCGATAGAGTTGTACGAGCGCGATACCCTGCAGGAGCTTCCAGGGAATGGTTTCGGGCATCATCGTGCGCGGCTCGGGTTCTTCCTCGCGCATGACAAACCACATCTCGGGCGGAAGGTCGCGGCGTCCCGTGCGCCCCATGCGCTGCAAAAAGGAGCTGACGGTAAACGGCGCGTCAATCTGGAAGGCGCGCTCCAGGCGGCCGATATCGATACCGAGCTCCAGCGTAGAGGTGGTGACGGTTGTCTGCGTCTGCTCCTCGTCGCGCATGAGCTCCTCGGCCGTCTCGCGCAGCGATGCCGAAAGGTTGCCGTGATGGATTAGAAAGCGGTCGGGCTCGTGTCGACTTTCGCAGTAGCTGCGCAGCATGGAGCACACGGCCTCTGCCTCCTCGCGCGAGTTGGCAAAGACCAGGCACTTGCGGCCGCGCGTATGCTCAAAGATATAGCCCATACCGGGGTCGGCGTTGTCGGGCGCCGTGTCGGTGGGGTTGAGAAGCGCCTGCTCGGTCGCTCGTGGGATGTCGACTTCGCCCTCGGGGGCCGAGGAAGTGCGACGGTCTTTGGGAGCGGCCTTGCCCCGTGCCCGCTCACGACGTTGACGGCGCTCCTCTTGTGTGAGCTGCCCGCTGTGACGCATGTCTTGGGCGCCGGCGGGCAGTGCCGTGGGCGCCACCGCCTCGATGCGCTCGCATGCGAGCACTTCGGCTTCCTGCGGACCTGTACTCGCGAATTCTCGCTGCTGCGCCTGGGGACCCGAGTTGTAGAAGTGCTCCATGGAGATGCGCCACACGCGGCGCGGCTCCTCAAAACGTGGGATGACGCAGTTGCGTCCCGTCCCCTGCGACAGGAAGGCGCCCGTGCGCTCGGGGTCGCCGATGGTTGCCGACAGACCGATGCGGCGGGGCTGCACGCCTGCCATGCGCGAGAGCCGCTCGATAAGGCAGAGCGTCTGCCCGCCGCGGTCGCCGCGCATGAGCGAATGGACTTCGTCGATAACCACATAGCGCAGGTCGCAGAACATACGAGGGATCGCCATGTGCTTATGGATCAGGAGCGCCTCGAGTGACTCGGGCGTAATCTGCAAGATGCCGCTCGGTTTTTTGATGAGCTTAGCCTTGTGCGACTGCGAGACATCGCCATGCCAGTGCCAGACAGGGATATCGGCTTCTTCGCACAGGTCGTTGAGGCGGACGAATTGGTCATTGATGAGCGCCTTGAGGGGGCCAATGTAGAGGGCGCCCACGCTTGCGGGCGGTCTCTCCCAAAACTCGGTCAGGATGGGAAAAAAGGCTGCCTCGGTTTTGCCGGAAGCCGTGGATGCCGTCAGGAGCACATTGTCTTGCGTGTTAAAGATGGCATCTGCCGCCGCAACCTGGATAGAGCGCAAGCTCTCCCAATCGTGGGAGTAGATGAAGTCTTGGATAAACGGGGCGTAGCGGTCAAAGGCGTTCACGGGGCCTCCTCTCAAAAACGAATCTCTCAACGCGGCTGGCAACGGCTTGCTGCATTACAGTCTCAACGTTCGCCCAGATAAAACCTGCCAAAATAAACCTGTCCCTTTTTGGCAGGTTAGATGGTGAATTCGGCGAAGTTACGGTCGCCGCCTGCGGTGCCGGTGTCGCCTGTTGCTGCTGCCGGCACCAGCGCGTCGCCGCCGACGCTTTGCAGCAGCTCGGCTACGTTGGCGTCGGGGTTCTGGCATAGGATGTCGAGCAGCTCGATAAAGTCGCGAATGACTTCACGCGGCGTCAGATGTGTGTCGGCTCCCACACGACCGAACTCGATCTTGAGGAAGTCCACCAAGTCGTTCTCGGTAAGCGTGGGCGTCCAGCCAAAGTAGCCGGCGTGAATTTGCATGAGTTTTTCGATCAGCACCAGCAGCTCCTCGTAGGTGAGTGGCTGCAGACGGATGATGGGCGCGAGCATGTCCTTAAGGTCCTCGCGTGCAAAGCGGCCTTGAGCGAGTCGGCTGCGCAGGGCCTCGTAGGAGAACACGCCGCGGCGGCGGTCTTCGATGGAGGTTGGCGTGCCGCCCATGATCATGCCCAGGTACTGCGCCTTGCCCTGGAGTGTGTCGTTGTACATGGTCAGGATCTTCTCGTAGTTGTACTGGCGCGTGATCGCGTTGGGAATCTTATACAGATTCACGAGCTCGTCGATGAGCACCAACATACCCTTGTAGCCGCTGCAGACCAAAAAACGCGCGATGAGCTTAACGTAGTCGTACCAGTCGTCATCGCTGATGATGGTCGAGGAGCCCAGCTCGGCGCGAGCCTCGCTCTTGGTACGGTATTCGCCGCGGATCCATTTGGTCACGCGGCTCATGGCTTCTTCGTCGCCCTCGGATACGGCCGTGCGATAGCGGCGGAGCATGCGGGTGAAGTCGAAGCCGTGGACCATTTCCTCGAGCGGGGCCAGTTGCGCATTGACGACCGACTCGTCGACGTCGGCGTACGAGGCGACCCAGCGATCAAGAATAAGGTTGAGCGCACCGCCCTCGGGGCGCGTCTTGGTCGATATATTGCGTATGAGCTCGCGGTAGGTGGCAAGGCCCTGCCCCTGCCCGCCCTGCAGACGGCGCTCGGGGGATAAGTCTGCATCGGCGACGACGAATCCCTCACCCATGGCGTGCGTGCGGATGGTCTGGAGCAAAAAGCTCTTGCCGGCGCCGTAACGACCGACCAGAAAGCGGAAGCTCGCACCACCGTCGGCGATGAGACTCAGATCGGTGAGCAGGGCGCGGATCTCGACCTCGCGCCCTACGGTAATGTAGGGAAGGCCGATGCGCGGGACCACGCCGCCCTTGAGCGAGTTGAGAATGACGGCAGCGACGCGCTTGGGCACGCGGGGTGCTGCGGATGCGGTATCACTCATGGTCTAGGTATCCTCTCACGTCTGCTTCGTAGTCCTCAATAATCTGCGGCCCTGCCGCGCTAAATTCAATTACGGTGTCGCCCACCAGGTCAAAGAGCGCCTCGTTGATGGTATCGACGAGCATGTCCTCGCTCTGTCCCGAGTGCGCCACTGCCGATGTCGCTTGCGCTGCGTTTTGCTCGAGCAGTGCGCGAAGGAAGGCATCTGCGGCGGGCGCGAGTTCGTTTGTGGCGTCAGCGGGCGCAGCAGCTGCGAACGCGGGCGTCGGCGCGAGAAGCGGTGCCACGACACCAAACTGTTCGGTGGATATGGTCGGCTCGTCGGTCAAGTCCTGCCGAATGGGTGCCACGACCGGTTCGACAATCGCGTCGGTTACGGGCTCGGCTTCCGGTTGCCCTGAGTCCGCTGCCTCGGCTTCTGCGGATGCGTCGTCCTCGCGCTCTTCGTCGATCAAAAGCGCTTCGCGCGTTTGCGCAGCGGCGCTCCGAATGTGCCCCAGCTGACTCAGATCGATATCGATCTTGACGGGCTGGTGTGCGGCGTCCCACGAGAGCCATGCCACAATCTCGTCATCGATAATCTTGGCCAGATATTTGGGGACCTTTTCTTCCTTAAGGGGATGGGCGGGGTCCAGCGCCAGGCGCAGGCGTTGGTCGCAGGCGCGCATCATTTCACCGAGCTTGCTGCTCTTTTGCCTACTACCGTGGATACGCATGCATTCCCAAAAGCCGTTTTGGCAACGGTAGATATGGATGGGATCCAGGCGGTATTCGCAGTCCTCGTGGCGCTCGGGCGCAAAGAATACGGCCGAGGCAAACATGGTGTAGGGCATGGCCGTCTCCTCCCCAAATAAGCTCGCCACGATGCCGGTCTTTCGGTGCGTGTCATAGTAGCGTGCCATACGGACATACACGGCGCACGCCACGTGGCGCAGATCGCGGTGGTGGCTGCGGTCGAGCCGCGAGTTACTTAGGTTGTACGTGGAGAGGGCGTTGATGGCGGTCATGAGTCGCTCCTCGCGCACCTCATCGGGCGGAAAGGGGAGCGTGGGCTCGGAGGTTTTGCGACGCTTGGGGGTCTGGCCGGACGGTGCCGGTGCTGGTACAAGGTCTCGTGCCGCGCGCCGCAGCTCGATAAGGGCGTTATCGAACATGACGGTTTTAGAGTCGCGAAGCAGCTTGGGGTCGAGCCCGTGGAATACGGCGTAATCCTGCAGCCACACGCGTGCAAATCGGTCGATGCCGGGCTCGAAGGCGCGATAGACATCCCAAAAAGCCTTGATCTTGTTAAAACCATCGAGCGGGTCATCTACGCCAATGCCGCAAATCAGCTCATAGAGATACAGAAAGGCAAAGGACGTAGACGTTTCCTCGACGGTTCCGTGGCGCACTTGGGCACGCCAGGTAAAGTAGCCGCGCAACTGCCGGTCGCTCATGGCGTTGTAGGTGGGAAAGTACGACTTAAAGGTGCCGTTGTAGGGACAGTCGTCCTCAAAGTCGGCCATCAGCAAGCCTTGGCGGTAGAAAAGCTCGGCCTCCGATAGCCAGCGGCCCGCGCCGCCCTTGGGGTCATCCTGCCAGCGCGATATCTCGCGCATCTTGCGGTATTGGTCGGGGAGGAAATTCTGCATCTGTCGGCCGGTTTTGAGAATCGGCTCGTCTGCGTAGATTTCGTTTGAGAAGCGGGCGGACTGATGGGTCCGGGCCTCGGCCATAATGCGCTCGATGAGCATCTTGATGTCCTGGTCGGCCACCGCTTCTCCTCTCCTAACGCAGCTTCGGTGGCCTCATATCATAGCACAGCATCAAACAGGTGTTCGAGATACTGCTGCGTAGATAGATTTAGAACAGGAGGGCGTAGATGACGGCGATGACGACGGAGGGGAGCATATTGGCCGTGCGGAAGGTCTGAGGACGGATGAGGTTGACGCCGACGCAGAAGATGAGCATGGAGCCTACGAGCGAAAGGCTGTCGAGGGCTGCCGTAGTCATGATGGGGGAGAGTGCGCCGGCAAACAGCGTGATCGTCCCCTGGAACACGGCGACGGGCAGGGCGGAGAAAATGCAGCCGCGGCCAAGCGACGCCGTCATGGTGCAGACGATGATGCAGTCCAATGCGCCTTTCAGGGCAAGCGTTGACCAGTCACCGAGCAGACCGTCCTGGATCGATCCCACAATGGCCATGGCGCCGATACACACGGTGAGTGAAGTCGAGACAAAAGCGTTGGTGAACTCGTTATCGCCCTCGCTGCCGGTTTTGCGCTTGAGCCATTCGCCAAGGTTTTCAATGGCGGCCTCCAAGTTGATGGCCTCGCCGATGAGCGAGCCGAGGGCGAACGAGACGATGAGCATGGTGGTGCCGGTGGTCGCTAGCGCCTTCCCATCGATAAGGAGCATCTTTTGCATGGTGCCGCCAAGGCCGATAAACAGGACGCACAGCCCCGATGCTTTCATGAGCGTGTCTTGGATGCGCGGTGTAATGAAGCGGCCGCCCGCTAATCCCAAAAGACCGCCCGCAACTAAAAGCACAACGTTGATGATTGTTCCCAAGCCCGGCATGAGCCCTCCTGTATTGATGCCAACGTGGCAATCGTAGCAGAACGAAATGCGAGGTACATCGCGACTCATCTAATACGTTATATAAGTGGTATTAGGAATGATGCGCGGCATTTAAGCCTCAGGTGGTTGTCGGGACATAGGGATAGTATTCAAAGCGCAGTGTCATAAGCCGCTGTGGGGATTCAATAGCCGCGGCGATGATATTGGCATCGCGGGCACGATCAAACCCTTCGAGTCCGATCTGATACGAGACGTCTTGCATAATGTCCAGACGTCGCCAGGCCAGGAGTGTGTCGCCATCGAATTCCAAGGTCTTGCCTCCGTCTGGGGGAACGGCGTATAGACGCAGCTTGGCGGTGGTTGCAGGGTCGACAACCGTGATCTTTTTAATTTCGTTTCGAGTATTCTTGGCGCCCAACAAGGTGAGCAGTGTTGGGGCCACGACCTCGCCCGATGGCAAAAAGACGACTTCGATGGATTCAGGAAATGCGATGATAGCCGACTTGCGGACGGGCTGATTGGCGGCGGCAACTTCGATGTTCGCAGCGTCGATGACCTCTGTGTGGTCGAGCGTGGCAAGCACGCAGCAGTTACCTTCATCGATCTCTTGAGGATCAGCAAGCCCCAGACTGTCCGCGAGCTCGGGATCGTTTGGATCGGCAGCGGGCTCATTCGGCGCTTCGAAAGAAGCTGGGACGCTGTTTGTCGGCGACGGCGTGTCGCCCGCACCTGCTTCTTTGTCCGCGCTCTCTTCTTGTATGGTTGCGTTGATGGGTTCGTCGTTTGGGGGGAGCGTCTTGGCGTCAAACGCGGAGGGGAGAATTCCGATGGCTCCGGATCCGTTCCACTCCATTTCGAGAAGCGCCGGGTCGGCAAGAATGCGTTGCCTGCTTTGCGCGTGGGCATCGATTTCAATAGGGCCTGCCTCTATCCCTCGTGTAAGGCTGAGTGATCCGGCTGGCTTCTCGAAATGAGCGTCTGTGTCTTTGGTGCTGACGGCGTAGAACAGCAGGGACGCTTCTCCCGCCGCGATAACATCGGTACCGGCTTTGGTCAGCCGCAACGATGCCGTGAATGAGAGGGTGGGCTGCGCATCGTCTGCATTCGCGGCGGCGCAGCCCAGACATATACCGCCTCCTTTCTCGAAAAACGCACCGTCGAAGGCGACCTTCGCTCCGTTCGCCGAGTCATCGACCGAAGCGATGTCGATGCGCAGCTCTAAATTGCATGGATCGCCATCTGCATCGAGCACAACCGAGCGCCACGTGCAGACGGCGCACCCCGCCTGGGAGCCGTTTGCCTTGTTCGAACGCTTGATATCCACGACTATCGAGCCGTCCGTATTACGACGAAGGCATCCCGAGGTTGAGATCACGGCCTGTGCGATCGAAAAACGCTCGCACGCAATGGCGCTCGACGGATTTGGTGCGGAACTTAGGGCTACTGGTAAGGAGTCTGCCATGACGGGAGTCGCCCAAGCGGCGACAGGCGTTCCGGTTGCGAGCGCGCCGCAGAGTGCGACGACGGGCAAAAGGTTCTTCGATGCCATGGGGTCTCCTTAGCTAATTTAGTGCGGCCTGTCCGTGTTTTGTTTCTGGCTGCGTTTGATGTGCAGACCGAGGCCGGCGGTTCCCGCGCCTGCTGCTGCGGCGCCTGCTGTCAAGAGCCATCGTCTGTCGCCTGTCTGCGCCAACGGTTCCTCGCGGTCGCCGCGGTCGAGCTCCGAGAGGTCGACCGTCACTTGCGTGGCGGCCTGCGCCTGTTCTTGCTGGGCAAAGGCCATGGCTGGCCCAAACGCTAGGATGCTGACGGCGGCGGCCAGGGCGACGGCCTTATGCCGTGTGCGCACCGGGCTCGACCGTCCAGGTGATCGTTGCAACCTGATCGCCTTCGCCGGTTACGCGGAAGATGTCGCGCGTGACGCGGGCGACGTTTCCGCTTGTCTTGAGCTTAATTTTGTCCGTGCCACCGGCAATGCCCTGGTAGCCCATGTCGAAGGCTGCATTCTTGGAAAGATCGAGGCCCGTTCCCTGCATTGCGGCGCTGGCGTTCTGGAGCGCGCCGTCGGGGCCGACCTTAAAGTCGATGGAGTTCTGCGCGGTTCCGGCCTTGGCGTCGGCGGCAATGGTCCAGGTGTTCATGGCGTCGATCTTCATGTTGGTGACATGGATGCCGTAGGCCGAATGATTGTCGATGGTGGTCGCGTCTTCTGAGGGGCCCTGAAGCGTGCCGTCGGCCTTGGCGACGAAGGGAATAACCGTCGGAACTTTGAACTCAACGTTGTCGATCTCGGTCCTGACCATTACCTTCGTGGTTCCAACGCGCCCGGCTGCCATAGCTGGCGTCGGGGCGGCGCCCATTGCGAGCGCGAGCGCGAGCCCTGCGCCCACGGCGAGCGCTCTGGCTCCGTTCATGTTCCTGGTGATGTCCATGGTCGTTCCTTTCTATTCGCCGCGGGCCGTCCCCGCGATGATTGGACGAATGCTGGTGAATTGCGTGCGGTGCCGCGTCGGCCGGAAAAGCTAGTTCTCGGCTTGCTCAACCCGCACCTTGACACGTGTCGGATTGCCGTGGCTGTCGAGGGTCTTGGCATCGAGCGCCTGAATCTCGATGTACGCCTCGCCTTCTTTGATGTCGCCGGCGGGGCACGTTTCGATTGTCTTGCCGGTCTCGACCACACCGGATTCGTACATGGTCTCGTCGTTTTGGATGACGCGGAATCGCTGGGGAAATTTATTGTCTTGGACGTTTTGCACGTTGACGCGCAGCTTGCCGTCCTCCTGCAGCTGAGCGACCGGTGCGACCGAAATCGTCATCATGTTGTCGCGGACGATGGCGTCGAGCTCATCTTGGATTTCCTGACGCGTTTTGCCCTCGGCCGTCGTAACCGAAGCGCCCGCCTCGGGTACGGGCTGCGACTGCCAAGCGTATAGTGCTACGGCGACAAGGGCACAGACGATGGCCAAGCAGGCAACGATGAGCTTCTTGCGACGACCCAGGCCTGCAAAGTGGGGTGGCTTCTTCGCGCTCATGCGGCATCCTTGGCGGTATAGATGCGCGCAAAGGTGGACGGGTTCGCTCCAAAGAGCATGTGAAGCATCAGGCGGCGTGAGTAGACAAGCTCGTCGAAGTCGGGAGGGAGCTCGATGTCGTGGATATGCGCGATGTGGTGGGCGAGCGCCGAGAACGACTCGGGGTCGCAGATCACATCGGTGGTAACGTGGTAGACCGTCGTATCGGGGAATGCCTCTTCGTCGAAAGGCAGGAGATGGGGATCGTCGTCGACTTCGATGGCGATGCCGTACTGGGGCCAGTAATATGCCATGGGAACCTCCCTGCTTCTGGGCCAAAACTTCTATCGGTTTTGGCTGTCGATGCCGACGGTATCAGCCGCTACTTGACCAATTTCTGACCAAATGCTTGACGGATTGGCGTCTCCGCAGGTAAAAGGCGGCAAAAAATACTCCAACTTTTTTCGAGCGACAATCGCGCGGTCGGCGACGGCGGGGCCATATGTGTCAAAAGCATCGTCTGCCGAGGAAATCAAGCCGCTCGCCGAATTGCACGAACGTAAAAATCGCCAATTATGGAGACGGTCTCGAACACGTCGACGAAACGATGCGGTAACATCTCCCTGCAAACACTGTAGTTAGCTAAAGGGGGAGTTCGCGTGTCTGCAACCATCAAACCCTTCACCGACGAGTTCGAAGAGTATGGCCGCGATGAATCTCGCGCATCGGGCGAAGCATCGAGCATCTCGTTTCCGACGACGGAAAACGAGGTCCGTGCCATTTTGGAAAAGCTCCATGCCGAGCGTGTCCCGGTAACGGTTCAGGGCGCCCGAACCGGCCTTGCCGCCGGTGCCGTGCCCCACGGCGGGCATATCCTCAATACTTCCCGTATGAATCGCTACTTGGGCCTTCGCCGCGATGAACAAGGCCAATTTCTGCTGCGCGTGGAGCCGGGCGTTGTGCTCTCGGAGCTGCGCAAGCAGCTGAGCAAGAAGGTGCTGCCGACCGCTGGTTGGGACCAGGCATCGCTTGAGGCCTACGAGGAGTTCCAAGAGGCCCCCGAGCAGTTCTTTCCCACCGATCCCACCGAGACGTCTGCCTGTCTGGGCGGCATGGCGGCATGTAACGCCTCCGGTGCCCGCAGCTACGCCTACGGCCCCATGCGCCCACATATCACGGGACTCCACGTCGCGCTGGCTGATGGCGATTTGCTTGAGCTTCAGCGCGGCGAGGCTTTTGCCCAGGGTCGCCACCTGTCGCTTGTGACGGCAGTGGGCCGTACGCTCGAGCTCGATCTTCCCGGCTATACCATGCCCAAGACAAAAAATGCCTCAGGCTATTTCGTTGCGGACGAAATGGACGCCATCGACCTCTTTATCGGTGCTTGCGGCACGCTCGGCGTTATCACCGAGCTCGAGATTGCCCTGCAGGCGGCGCCTGCGGTCGTTTGGGGTGTGAGCTGCTTTTTCGATAGCGAAGACAAGGCCGTGTCCTTTACCGATTCCGTGCGTCCCTTCCTGTCCCATGCGGCTGCCATCGAGTACTTCGACGCTGGCGCCCTGGATATTCTACGTCGCCAGCGCGAGCAGTCGACGGCGTTTGCCTCGCTGCCGGCGCTCGACAAAGACGCCAAGGTCTGTGTCTACGTGGAGCTCGACTGCGACGACGAAGCCCAGGCGACTGAGGAGCTGTATCACTTGGGGTGGGTACTGGAGCTTGCGGGCGGAAGCGACGATGCGACATGGGTCGCGCGCACCGAGGTCGATCGCGAGTGTCAGCGATTCTTCCGCCATGCGGTGCCCGAGAGCGTCAACATGCTCATCGACGAGCGTCGCCGCACGGATCCCACCATCACCAAACTGGGCTCGGACATGTCGGTGCCCAACGCACGCTTGGCCGATGTCATCGCCCTTTATCGCCGCACGTTGGCCGAAAGCGGGCTTGAATCTGCCGCCTGGGGGCACATCGGTAACAACCATCTGCATGTGAACATTCTGCCGCGCGATGCGCAGGATTACCGCCGCGGCGGAGAACTCTTTGCCCAGTGGGCTTCCGAGGTCACGGCCATGGGCGGCGCCGTCTCCGCCGAACACGGTGTCGGCAAGATCAAGGCGGGCTTCTTGGAGACGATGTACGGTCACGAGGCCATGGTCGAGTCGGCGCGGCTCAAGCTCCAGCTCGATCCTGCCGGGCAGCTGGGTCGCGGTAACCTGTTTTCGGAGAAGCTCTTGGATGAGCTCGTCCAGAAAGGGGGCGCGTGAAGATGAGCGATTTCCATATGGTGGTGTGCGTCAAGGCAGTGCCGGGCAGCACCGAGGTCAAGATGGACCCCAAGACCAATACCATCGTGCGCGATGGCAAGCAGGCGGTCATTAACCCGTTCGATGCGAGCGCTTTGGAATGCGCGCTGGCGCTGAAGGATGACTTTATCGGCTTTGGCATGGACGTGCGCGTAACGGTGGTGTCGATGGGCATCCCCGCGACCGAATCGCTATTGCGCGACTGCATCGCCCGAGGCGCCGATGACGCACTGCTGCTGACCGACCGCGCCTTTGCAGGTGCCGATACCCTGGCAACCACCTATGCCCTCTAGTGCGGCATCGAGGCGCTCGACGAGGACTTCGACCTGCTCATTTGCGGCAAGATGGCGGTGGACGGCGATACAGCCCAGATTGGTCCCGAGCTTGCCGGTGCCTTTGAGATTCCCTGCGTGACCGACGTGAGCTGCGTGCAGAGCGCGGGCTTTACGACTTGCGGCTCGCTGGCTCTTGTTCACGGCTGTGATGCCGGCGAGGAGACGGTCTATCTTGAGATACCGTGCGCGATGACGACCGCCAAGGAGATTGGCCAACTGCGCATGCCGAGCATTGCCGGTATTCGTGCGGCCGAGGAGGCGGACGTGCGTGTGGTCAACGCTGCCGACGTGCATGCCGACCCCGCGCGCTGCGGCCTTGCCGGCTCGCCGACACAGGTCGTGCGATCGTTTGTGCCCGACCGCGACCAAACGTGCGAGGCCGTTGACGGAACGGCGTCCGAGCAGGCGGCGAAACTTGCCAAGATCATCGAGGGGATGGCATAGATGAGCGGACTGATTATCGATAGCGAAGCCTGTATCGGCTGCGGTCGCTGCGTTCGCGCCTGTGCCTCGGGCGGCATTGTAGTGGAAGGCGAGCGGCCCAACCGTGGCGCCCGCGTAACCGACGGCTGCATCCTATGCGGTGGGTGCGTCGACGCCTGCCCCGTCAACGCCATCTCGATCGAGCGTGACGAGGCCGCTGGCGCGGTGGACCTTGATGCATATCGAGACATTTGGGTATTCGTGCAGACCGACGAGCACGATACGGTGACTCCCGTTGCCTATGAGCTCATGGGCAAGGGCCGCGAGCTTGCCGATGCTCGCGGCTGCCGTCTGGTGGCACTGGTCGGCATGAGCCCCGAGGGCTCGCTTGGGGACCTCGAACTCCTGGTTTGTGCCGGCGCGGACGAGGTCCTGGTCTGTCGCGACGAGCGTCTGCGCCAGAACGATGCGGAGGTTTACGCCCGGCTGATCTGCGATTTGGTGGCAGAGCGCAAGCCCGAGGCCATTCTGTACGGTGCGACCGCCTTTGGCCGCGAACTGGCACCCGGCGTTGCCGTGCGTTTGCAGACGGGCCTTACGGCTGACTGCACGGTGCTTTCGATGGATGCGGAGACGGGGCTGCTGCAACAGACGCGTCCGGCGTTTGGCGGCAACCTGATGGCCACCATCGTCTGCCCCAATCATCGTCCTCAGATGGCAACGGTGCGTCCCGGCATCTTTAAGGCGCCCGACTTTGACTACGGCCGCTCCGGCACGATCACCCAGATATCGCTTGCGGATGATGCTAAGGCTCGTGTCGAGATCTCGATTCCCGCCGAGGAGTGGGGGCAGCAGGCATCAATTGCCGATGCCGAGCGCCTGGTCGTGGTGGGTCGCGGCATTGGTTCTAAGAAAAACCTGCCGCTGATGCGAAGGCTCGCCGAGGCTCTGGGAGCCGAGCTTGGCTGCACGCGACCTGTCGTGGAGGCCGGCTGGTTGGAGTATCGCCATCAGATTGGCCAGACGGGCGTATCGGTTTCGCCCAAGCTTCTCGTGAGTATCGGTGTTTCGGGCGCCATCCAGCATCTTGCCGGCATCGGTGGGGCGGAGTGCATTATCGCCATCAACGAGGACCCGGATGCCCCCATCTTTGGTGCTGCCCAGTACAAGGTCGTCGGCGATGCCGTCGAGGTCGTCGAGGAGCTGCTGGCCCAGCTTGAGCGCTAGGCGTGCGCCAACCAGTCGCGCGTCTCGTCCTTTAGGCGCTCCCAGGTCGCTTGCGTGGCGGGATCGGTAAAGGGGCGCGCAATGCCAAAGGGCGCATCGAGCAGGCGGTAGATATCGCCCTGCTCACGCGCCAGCGCGCGGCTCGCTGGATAGACGAGCTCAAACATAAAGCAGATGAGTCCCACCAGGTAGTCTGCGGGCTCGTTGCGTTCATCGCGTGCGACGCAGCGGCGCTCGTCAAAGGCAGCGAGAGCCGGTGTCGAGAACCGGCTGGCGAGAAATGTGTCCTTATCAACCTTGAGGATGGTGTCGACGGTGCTGTCGGCGATGGTGCGCATAATGTCGATTTTGTCGCCATCGCGCACGATATCGCAGAAGCGCCGTGTACGCTCGTCGAGTTGTGCCGGCAGGCGAAAGTCGCTGTGATAGGCGATGCTCGCGCGGATGAGCTCGTCGTGCTCGTCGGTCTCGATAAAATCTCGGATGCTTGTTGTGGCAGGCGCGTCGTCGGGGTTCTCGCCAAAGAGGACCCCGACGCCCAACGCTGCGTGGCTCATACTCTCGGCGTCCTTAAAGGTGTCCCAGCGCCGCAACTGTTCAAAGCGTCCCATATCGTGTAACAGGCCGCAAAGCCAGGCCAGGTCAATATCCTCTGTCGACCAGCTCTGCTCGCGCGCCACGGCATCGCATGCCTCGGCAACGTGGTACGTATGCTCGATTTTGAGCGCGATACGTGGATTGGCGGCATCGTAAGCATCGGTATAGCGTTTGAAGGCCGCGGTCGCCCGGCCCCGATCGATAGCTGTCATAATGACTTCCTAAAAAGCTGTGTCTTTCGATCCGGTGGCAATTGTAGGTGAACTCGGTTGCCACCGGGCGATGATTCTGCCGCGTCGTCGAATGCGGCTCGGAAATCTTGTCGGGACGAGGAACGCTATGGTGCTCAAAATCGTTAAAACCGTCTGGCCGGTGATGCTTACCTATGTTGCGATAGGCGCGCCGTGCGGAATGATTATGGCACAGACGGGAATGGAGCCCTGGATGGTTTTTGCTCTGAGCAGCACGTTTGTGACGGGTAGCGGCCAGTTTATGGTCTGCAATCTGTGGCTGGCAGGTGTGCCTGCGGCATCGATTGTCGCAAGTGTGGCCGCAATCTCCTCGCGCTTTGCACTTTATTCGGCATCAATCGCGCCCCATCTGAGGGGTGCCTCGAAGCGTCAGACGCTGGCTGTTGCCGCGACGCTCACCGAGGAGGCATACGGCATCTCGCTTGCCAAGTTGGTTGAAGGGGAGGATTGGGGTCCGCACGAGTCCTTTGCGCTCAACGCGATCCTCATCGTGACATGGGGCGTTTCGTGCACGATGGGCGCCGTTGTAGGCGCCGTTGTCGATGTCCCCACCGCTATTGCTGGCTTTGTCTGCACCTCGCTCTTTATCTGCCTGCTCTTTTCGCAGCGACTGTCGCGCGGCAATGTCGTGGCTGCCGTTATGGCTGCGGTGTCTGTCGCCATATGCAAGTTCTTGGGGTGGACGAATATCGCCGTGCCGGCAAGCGTGCTCGTCGGTGTTGCCGCGGCGCTTGCGTGCGATGCTTTCGCCGAAGGAAGGGGCGCTCGCGATGCCCGTTAATGAGTTTTTGGTCCTGTGGCTGTCGTCATGGGCGGCTATCGCGTTTTTCCGCATTGCCCCGGCGTTTGCGTTGCGCGGGAGAACGCTGTCGCCCCGCGTTACCGAGGCCTTGGGTTATATTCCGCCAGCCGCCTTTGCGGCGCTGGTCGCTAACGATTTGATAAGCCCTGGCGCTTTCGACGCCGGCTTGTGGCAGGGCTTGATTCCCTGGATTGCGGCTGCCGGTGTCGTGGCGGTGGCAATCAAGACAAAGTCGATGTTGTGGTGCTGCGTCTCGGGCATCGTGTTCTATATCGTTTTGAGCCTTGTATAAAAGCAGGGGCGCGTTTAGCGTCCCGGCCCAACGAATCGAATTTCTCACCGAGCCGGTCTGCTTCTTCTGGTACCATGGTCAAACTTTACTGTAGCAAAGCGTGACGTGGGCTTTTGTTCTGCGTCAGCGGAAATGGGGGTTTCATGGCACAGGAAGCGACCGCCAACGAGCAAAAGAAATTCAAAGTACCGCGCATCCCGGGTGACATCATGATTTACCCGATGATCGTCGGCCTTTTGCTCAACACCTTCTGCCCGCAGGTCTTTGAGATCGGCGGCTTCTTTACCGCCGCCTGCCGCGGCGGCTCCAATACCATCGTCGCCGCGATCCTGCTCTTCGTGGGTGCCGGCATCAGCTTTAAGTCCACGCCGGGCGCTATCAAGACCGGCATCGTCGTGCTGATCCCCAAGCTTGTTGTTGCGGCCGCCCTTGGCTTGGGTGTGGCATATTTCTTTAACGACAACTTCCTGGGCCTGAGCTCCGTGTCTATCATCGGCGGCATCACGTTTTGCAACATGGCGCTCTACACGGGCATCATGGGCGAGTTCGGCGACGAGTCCGAGCAGGGCGCCGTCGGTATCCTGTTCTTTACGGCCGGCCCCGCCGTCACCATGATCATTCTGGGCGTTTCGGGCCTCGCCAACATCCCCGTCGGCACCATCATCGGCTCCATCCTGCCGCTTGTTATCGGCATGGTTCTGGGCAACCTCTTCCCGTTCATCAAGAACCTGCTGGTTCCCGGCGCCAATCCCGCGATTGCCGTTATCGGATTTCAGCTCGGTGCGTCCATGAGCCTTTCGAGCTTTATCACCGGCGGCATCTCGGGCATCCTGCTGGGTCTCATCACGCTCTTTATCGTCGGCCCCATCACCTTTGCGTTCGAGCGCCTGTGCGGTGGTAACGGCAAGGCGGCCGTTGCCTGCTCCACTATCGCCGGCACGGCTATGACCACGCCGGTCGCCCTCGCCGAGGTCGCCCCGCGCTATGCCGAGCTTGCGCCCACCGCGTACGCCCAGATCGCCACCGCCGTCATCATCACGGCAATCATGGCTCCGATCCTGACCGGCTGGGTCGATAAGAAGTTCTGCCACGGCAAAGAGGATCTGTCGGTCGAAGGCGTCGAGGCTATTGAGGAGGCCGTCGCGACCGACATCGACGGCGAGTAATCGTCGACGCGAGTCAATCAAGCCGGCGTGTGCAATTCGCGCCGTATAGGCGCCCGAACGAAAGCTGTCTTGCAGTGACGTTCGGGCGCTCTGCTATTATTCCCCTTACCCCTGCGGAGTAGGGGGTGTTTGTTGCCCAGACTCGAATCGGGCGATTCTGACCACTTGAGTATTGAAGGGATGGCGTCTAGTGGTTAAGGCACTCAAGATTGAGATATTCCTGCTATGCATGATAGTTCTTATCGGGCTTGCCGCGCGAAGCCGTCGCTCCTTGTTCTCGAGTACCCAACAGCTTCTGTTTAGCATGCTGGGCTACACGTCTGCTGCCTACATTTTCTTCGACATGATCTGGACGCTCTCGGACGGCGTGGGCACTCCTGTAGGCATCACGGCCAACTGGATTTCCAACGCGGTCTCGTTTTCGCTGTTCGCCATCGCGTGCCTCATTTGGTTTTTCTATTCCGAGACAGTGCAGGGCTCTCGCCTTTTGACCGCGCGCTATAGGGTTGCGATCGTGACGTTGCCAACCGTATTGGTGGTCGTGCTGGCATTTACCAGCTACTGGACGCACACTATGTTCTATATCGATGCGCAGGGCGTATATCGTCGCGGAGCGCTTTATATGATTCAACCTATCGTTAGCTACTGCTACATCATATATACGTCCTTGCATGCCTTTACTCAGGCTCGAAAAGTCGAAAGCCTGCAAAAGAAGGCCATTTATCGCACCCTCGCCTTTTTTGCGGTTCCCGCTCTGGTGGGCGGTACCTTCCAGGTTTTGTTTTCGGTACCGGGCCTTTGTGTCGGTATAACGCTGAGCATCCTGCTGCTCTACATCATCTACCAGGAGCAGCTGATCTCGACCGACCCGTTGACTGGCCTTAACAATCGCAACCGTTTTGAGACCTATATGCTGTCGCTCTTCTCAAATGTGGATCAGGCCGAAGATGTGTATCTGCTTATGATGGATGCCGACGGCTTTAAGCAAATTAACGACCGGTATGGACATGTTGAGGGCGATCATGCCCTCCAGGTCATATCTGCTACGCTCAAAGAGGTCTGCTCGGCGTCTGGTGGTTTTATCGCACGCTATGGTGGCGATGAGTTCGTGGTGCTTCAAAAGGCGACGGCGGAACAGGACATCATAGACCTGTGTTCGGCGATTAACGACGAGCTCTCTCGTGCCGAGGTGCCGTATGCATTGCGGATGTCCATCGGTTACGCGCGGGTCGGCGATAGTGTTGATACCTGGCAAGACTTACTTCGCGCTGCCGATGCGGAGCTCTACCGCGTCAAGGCCGAGAAAAAGAAAGCCGGCGTCCAGATACGCTAGGAAAAGGGGTGCACGCTTGCGTGCGTGGCGGCCCTCAGCTCACCGATGTACTCCATTAAGCTAAAGTACATGAATCCCCTCTGCTAAATAAGGGCAGTTCGTTAAGCTTTTTTGGGCCTGTTGACGATAATGATGCCGCCGCAGACCAACAGCAGGGCCACGATTACGGTGACGGGGCTCGTGCCAGCGCCCTCGCCGAGCAACAGCGCGCTCAGCAGCACACCAAAGACGGGGTTCATAAACCCAAAGACCGAGACGCGGCTGACGGGGTTGACGGCAAGCAGGCGCGACCACAGCGAGTAGGCGACCGCGGAGATAAGCGCCATGTAGATGATGAGCGCGATGGCGGGGGCAATCGCCGTGGGGGAGAGCGCGCCACCCATCAAAAAGCCGATGGCGGTGAGGACCAGGCCGCCGACCAAGAACTGCCATCCGGCAAGCAAGACGCCGTCGTGCTCGCGCGAGAAGATGCCGATCAGGCAGGTCGAAAGGGCACCCGCGACGGTGGAGGCCAGGATAAAGCCCTCGCCGTCGAGCGTAAAGCCAAAGGTGCCGTCCGCGCCCGAAAGGTTGACGAGCGCGACACCGGCAAAGCCCAGTACGCAGCCGAGCACCTTGGCCGTATTGAGCTTTTCGGTGCGAAACGCCAGGGCGGCAAAGAGGATAGCCAAGAAGTTGGCGCTGGCCTCGATGATGGAGCTCGACATAGCGCTTGCACGGGAGAGACCAAGGTAGAAAAAGAAGTACTGGCCGATGGTCTGGAAGAGCGACAAGATACAGATAGGCTTGATATCACGCGCTTGCGGAACGAGCGGTCGGTGCTGGACCACGCTCATGCCAACAATGACCAGCATGCCGGCAAGGGTGAAGCGCAGACCCGCGAAGAGCAGCTGCGAGGCGCTGTCGCGCGCGGGAATGCCAAAGAGGCCGTAGCCGATCTTGATGCAGGGGAAGGCGGAGCCCCAGAGCGCGCAGCAAACGAGACAGCCCAGGATGAGTCCGGGCAGGGTGGCGAGATACGGCTTGCGGCTTTCCATGATGTCCTTTCTACATGCGCGAAGCAAAAAAGAACCCGCCACCGGATGTGTCGGTGGCGGGTAATGTTACCCGAAGGGATTGTACCCGATGGGAAAGGTTTAGGCGAAGTAGGCTACGCCGCTCTCAAAGATCGGCATGAACTTGTCGCCGGGGACATGCTCGGGCACGTTGCGGTACAGGTTGTCGCCGCGACGCTCGGCATGGCCCATCTTGCCCAAGACGCGGCCGTCGGGGCTCGTGATGCCCTCGATGGCGAGTGCGGAGCCGTTGGGGTTGACGGAAAGATCCATGCTGGGCTTGCCGTCCTCGCCCACGTACTGCGTGGCGACCTGGCCGTTGGCGATCAGCTGGGCGAGTACCTCGTCGTTGGCGACAAAGCGGCCCTCGCCGTGGCTGATGGCGACGGTGTAGGGGTCGTCCAGGCTGCACTGCGACAGCCACGGGGACAGGTTGGACGAGATGCGGGTGCGCACCAGGCGGCTCTGATGGCGACCGATGGTGTTGAACGTCAGCGTGGGCGCATCGGGCGTGGCGTCGACGATGTCGCCGTAGGGAACCAGGCCGAGCTTGACCAGGGCCTGGAAGCCGTTGCAGATGCCCAGCATCAGGCCGTCGCGGGCCTGGAGCAGGTCGCGGACTGCCTCGGTGACCTCGGGAGCGCGGAAGAACGCCGTGATGAACTTGGCGGAGCCGTCGGGCTCGTCGCCGCCCGAGAAGCCGCCGGGGATCATGACGATCTGGCTTGCACGGATGCGGCGGGCAAGCTCGTGGGTGCTCTCGGCGACGGCCTCGGGCGTGAGGTTGTTGATCACGAAGGTGTCGGCCTCGGCACCGGCAGCACGGAAGGCGCGGGCGCTGTCGTACTCACAGTTGTTGCCGGGGAACACGGGGATGATCACGCGCGGGCGGGCGATCTTGGCGCCGCCGTACACGTGGATGTCCTTGGCGCGGAAATCGATAGTCTCGACCTCGGGGGTCTCGCCGGCGCTGCGGTAGGCGAAGACGCCCTCGATGCCGCTCTCCCAGGCCTCCTGGAGCTCGGCGAGCTCGATGACCTCGGAGCCGGTGTCGATGACATAGCCCTCGACGGTGGTACCCAGGGGCTCGACGACAACGCCGTCGGCGACCTTGGGCAGCTCGGCGTCCTCGGCGAGCTCGACGATAAAGCTGCCGTAGAGCGGGGTGAAGAGGCTCTCCACGTCCACATCCTCGGCAAGCTCGATGCCGATCTGGTTGCCGACACACATCTTAAAGAGGCTCTCGGCGCCGCAGCCGTAGCCGGGCGTGGAGACGGCCAGGGCGTCGCCGGTAGCGGTGAGCGCCTCGACGGCGTCAAACGCGGCGAGCAGCTGCTGGGCGTCGGGGCGGTAGTCCTCGCCGTAGGTGGCGGGGGCGATGCGGACGACGCGGTGCGTCAGACCCTTGAACTCAGGGGAGACGGCGCGCGCCGCGTGGCCCACGGCCACAGCGAAGCTGATCAGGGTGGGCGGAACGTTGAGCTCGCCGGCCTCGTCCTCAAACGAGCCGCTCATGGAATCCTTGCCGCCGATGGCTCCGGCACCCAGGTCGACCTGGGCCATGAGGGCGCCCAGGACGGCTGCCGTGGGCTTGCCCCAGCGCTCTGCCTCGGTGCGCAGGCGCTCGAAGTACTCCTGGAAGGAGAGGTAGGCGCGCTTGTGCTCAAAGCCGGCAGCCACGAGCTTGGCGATGGACTCGACCACGGACAGGTAGGCGCCCGCAAACTGGTCGGCCTCCATCAGATAGGGGTTAAAGCCCCATGCCATGGCGCTTGCCGTGGTGGTCTCGCCGTCCACGGGGAACTTGGCGACCATGGCCGAGCTCGGGGTGAGCTGGGTCTTGCCGCCAAAGGGCATAAGCACGGTTGCGGCACCGATGGTGGAGTCGAAGCGCTCGGAAAGGCCCTTGTTGGAGGCAACGTTGAGGTCGGTGACAAGCGAGGTCATGCGCTCGGCAAGCGTGGTGCCGGCCCAGCTGGGCTGCCACACGCTGCGGGCGCACACGTGGGCGACCTGGTGCTTGGGCGCGCCGTTAGAGTTGAGGAACTCGCGGGATAGGTCGACGATGGCGACACCGTTCCAGGCCATGCGCATGCGCGGCTCGGCGGTAACCTCGGCGATAACGGTCGCCTCGAGGTTCTCCTCGGCGGCGTAGCCCATGAACTCCTCGACGTCACCGTCGGCGACGGCGCAGGCCATACGCTCCTGGGACTCGGAGATGGCGAGCTCGGTGCCGTCCAGGCCGTCGTACTTCTTGGTCACGGTATCAAGGTCGACATACAGGCCGTCGGCAAGTTCGCCCACGGCAACCGAGACGCCGCCGGCGCCAAAGTCGTTGCAGCGCTTGATCAGACGGCAGGCGTCGCCGCGGCGGAAGAGGCGCTGCAGCTTGCGCTCGACCGGGGCGTTGCCCTTCTGGACCTCGGCGCCCGAGGTCTCGATGGACTCAGTATTCTGGGTCTTGGAGGAGCCGGTGGCACCGCCGATGCCGTCACGGCCGGTGCGGCCGCCCAGCAGGATGATCTTGTCGGTGGGGGCGGGGCACTCGCGGCGCACGTGGTTTGCCGGGGTAGCGCCCACGACGGCGCCGACCTCCATGCGCTTGGCCACGTAGCCGGGGTGATAGAGCTCGTTGACCTGACCGGTGGCAAGGCCGATCTGGTTGCCGTAGCTGGAGTAGCCGGCGGCGGCAGTGGTCACGAGCTTTCGCTGCGGCAGCTTGCCCTCGAGCGTCTCGGAAACCGGGACGGTGGGGTCGCCGGCACCGGTGACGCGCATGGCCTGATACACATAGCTGCGGCCCGAGAGCGGGTCACGGATAGCGCCGCCCACGCAGGTGGCGGCACCGCCGAAGGGCTCGATCTCGGTCGGGTGGTTGTGGGTCTCGTTCTTAAACAGGAACAGCCAGTCCTGGTCCTCGCCGTCGACATCGACCTTCACCTTGACGGTGCAGGCGTTGATCTCCTCGGACTCGTCGACATCGGTCATGACGCCGGTCTTCTTAAGGTACTTGGCGCCGATGGTGCCCATGTCCATGAGGCAGACGGGCTTGGCGTCGCGACCGAGCTCGTGGCGCATCTCCATGTAGCGGTCGAAGGCCTGCTGCACCACGGCGTCGTCGATCGTCACGTCATCCAGGACGGTGCCGAAGGTGGTGTGACGGCAGTGATCGGACCAGTAGGTGTCGATCACGCGGATCTCGGTGATGGTGGGGTCGCGGTCCTCATCGCGGAAGTACTGCTGGCAGAAAGCGATGTCCGCCTCGTCCATGGCAAGACCGCGCTCGGAAATAAAGGCGGCAAGGCCGGCCTCATCGAGCTCGCGGAAGCCGTCGAGCACTTCGACGGGCTGGGGCTCGGGGGTCTCCATGTACAGCGTCTCGGGCAAGTCGAGCGAGGCGATGCGCGCCTCGACAGGGTTCACCACGTAGTGCTTGATGGCCTCGATGGTGGCTTCGTCCAGAGCGCCCGAGATCATATAGACCTTGGCGGAGCGCACGGCGGGGCGCTCGCCCTGGCTGATGAGCTGCACGCACTCGCTGGCGGAGTCGGCGCGCTGGTCAAACTGGCCAGGCAGGAATTCGACGGCAAAGACGGCGCCATCGCTTGCGGGGAGCTCGTCGTAGGTCACATCGACCTGGGGCTCGCTAAAGACGGTCGGCACGCAGGAGCGGAAAAGCTCCTCGTCGATGCCCTCGACGTCGTAGCGGTTGATGATCCTCAGGGCCTCGATGCCCTTGATGCCGAGAATTTCGGTCAGCTCGCCCTTGAGCTGCTGAGCCTCGACGTCGAACCCGGGTTTCTTCTCCACGTAGATACGAGAGACCATTGGTTCCTGCCTTCCTGATCGGTTGGGCGTACGGTACGGTATGCGGCAGCGGTCGGTTTGCGGGGTCTGCCCTGCGGTCGCCTTGAGCCACATGTTTGTAAACCTCACTATGATACGACAGCTCGCGGCGCGTTGAGGACGGCGAGGGTGCTACAGTGAAGCGCAAACAAGAGAAAGGCATCACATGGCATTCGTTTCGCTCGCCATCATCGCGCTCGTGGCCTTTGCAAGCCCCTTCATTGCCTCGGCGATTCCCGGAAAGCCCGTTCCCGAGACGGTCTTTTTGCTCGTGTTCGGTGCGGTGCTGGGACCCCATATGCTCGGCGTCATCCATGTAGATGCCGAGGTCTCGCTTGTGTCCGAGCTCGGTCTGGCCTTTTTGTTCCTGCTCGCCGGCTTTGAGATCGACCCCAAGAGCATCACGGGTGTCGAGGGGCGCTACGGCTTGGCGACGTGGGTCGTCACGTTTGGTATCGCCTGGCTTGCCGTGCGCTTTACCCCGTGGTTCTCGGTCAGTCATTTCGACGGTATCGCCGTGACGCTTGCCCTCACTTCTACGGCGCTCGGCACGCTCGTGCCCATCATGCGCGAGCGCTCGCTCACCGGCACGCGTGTGGGCGACTCGATTCTCGCGTATGGCACTTGGGGCGAGCTCGGTCCCGTGCTCGCCATGTCGGTGCTGCTGTCTGCTCGCACTGGCATCCAAACGCTCGTAATCCTTGGCTTGTTTGCTGTAGTCTGCGTGCTGCTGGCCGTGGTCCCAAGCCGCTCCAAGCGCGTCGGCAGCCGCTTCTTTGCGTTTGTCGAGGAGCGCGCCGATACCACGTCGCAGACCTTCGTGCGCCTGACGGTGCTCATCCTGGTCACGCTCGTGGCATTCTCGGCCGTCTTTGATCTCGACATCGTGTTGGGTTCTTTTGCCGCCGGCTTTGTCTTGCGCTACATCATCCCCGAGGGCAACCATACGCTGGAGACCAAGCTCGACGGCCTGGCCTACGGCTTTTTGATTCCGGTGTTCTTTACCGTATCGGGCGCAAAGATCGACCTGACGGCCGTGGCATCGCGCCCGGGCTTGCTCGCGGGCTTTATCGTGGCGTTGTTGATTATTCGCGCCGTGCCCATCCTCGTCTCTATGAGCATTTGCCCTGCGACGCGAGATGTGTCGGCGTATGGTCGCATTACCGTGGCCCTGTACTGCACCACGGCGCTGCCGATCATCGTTGCCGTAACGAGCGTGGCCGTCAACGCGGGCGCGCTGTCGCAAGATATTGCGTCGGTCATGGTTGCCGCCGGTGCCATCACGGTGTTCTTGATGCCATTGCTCGCGCAGCTCTTCTACCGCGTGGTCGACGCCGCACCGGTCGCTGCCGTGGCAGAGGTTGCCGAGCATCCATCCGATGCGCTCGACATTCTACGCGCCCATCACGATTTGGCGAGCCTGCTCGCACGCGAGCACGAGCTGCTGACCTCGCATGGTCACGGTCGCGTATTCGAGGGCCTGCCTACGCTCGATACGATTGCCGAGCGTCTTTCCGCCGAGGCAGCGAGCGGCCACATCGATGCCCGCATCGTGGATGCGGCGCACCTGCTTGCCGATAAGACCTATGGTGATGAGCTTGACCCGTCCGAGCTGACTCCGCGTGAGCGCCGCCGCCTGGAGCGCGCCAAGCTCGCCGTGCGCGAATACCGCCGCCGCATGCTAGAGCTCTATGCAAGAGAAGAAGCCGAGGACGACGACGGCAAGTAGTCGATACTCTCTCGGGGAAGCCGCGTCCCGCTTTGAAGGCTCGGAACGGGATGTTGTTTCCGAAACGGGGGCCGTTGGGAAACTGTGTCCCGGAATGGGCGCTCAGAGTGGGATGCAGTTTCCGCGAGAGACCCGTTGCGGAAACGGTATCCCAGAATCGGCGTTCAAAACGGGGCGCTCTTTCCGAAACATGGCCCTGAGGGAAGCTGCGTCCCGGTCTGAGTCGGAATTCCGGGACACAGCTTCCCTTTCAAACAGAAGAAGGCGCGCTGCCTGCAGTTGATGCAGACGGCGCGCCTTCTTTGTTGGACTATGTTGAGGCTGGGAGCTGAGGCTTGTGGTCCCTTAAGAGCGGGCGGCTCCGTCGACGGGGAGCACGGCGCCCGTGACATAGGATGACATGTCGCTCGCTAGGAAAACGAAGGCGTTGGCGACGTCCTCGGGCTCGCCCATGCGGCCGAGCGGGATGGTGGCGATGATGGGCTTGATGACCTCTTCGGGCAGGTTGGCGACCATGTCGGTCTTGGTTACGCCTGGGGCGACGGCGTTGACGCGAATACTCATGGGGGCGAGCTCGCGCGAGAGCGACTGGACCATGCCGTTGACGGCAAACTTGGACGTGGGGTAGCCGACGCCAGAGGGCTGACCGTACTTGGCGACCATCGAGCTCGTGGTGGTGATGGTGCCGCCGTGGCCGGCCTCGGTCATGATCTTGGCGGCAGCCTGGTGGCCGTTAAAGACGGCGACGACGTTGAGGTCCATGACTTTGGCGAACTCCTCGGCCGTGTAGTCCAAAAGGGGCGAGCGCTGGGAGATGCCGGCGTTGTTAACGACCGTGTTCAGGCCACCCATGTCGGCGGCTGCCTCGGTAAAGGCCTCGGTTACGGCCTCGAGCGAGGTGAGGTTGCAGGTGCGGCCCCAGACCTTGGCCTCGGGATAGACTGCGGCTAGCTTTTCAACGGCGGCGTCGGCAGTCTCCTGACGCGAGCCAAAGACCGTGACGGCGGCGCCCTCCTCGATAAAGCGACAGGCGATGGCATAGCCGATACCGCGCGTGCCTCCGGTGATGATTGCTTTCTTGCCCTCGAGCAACATGGTGCCTCCATTCTTCGGGGGTTGGACATACGCAGCACAGCGTAGCGGTAGCCGGAATCGGCCGCGTTTGCATATCGGTGAACGGTAGCCCGCGTTACCGATGAGCGGCTCGCGCAAATGTGCTCTGCCGTTGTGCTTAGGGCAGGAGACAAAAGGGCTCCCGTCCCACATCGGACGGGAGCCCTCAAAGCGCGTATTGCTAGGCGATTGATGGACTAGTTCGCCATGACGCCTTCGGTCCAGGCCTCGACGTCCTCGATGCGCAGGACGTTGGCGACTTCGGCCACGCAGTCGACGCTGGCAAGCTCGGCGGCGGCAGCCTGGACGTCCTTCTCGAGCGCGCAGTGCGTCAGGAAGATGACCGAGCAGGTATCGCTGGCGCCCGACTTGCCGTCCTCGACCTGGTTGATGAGCGAGATCGAGATGTTGTGCTTGGCAAAGATATCGACCGTCTCGGACAGGGCACCCACGCGGTCGGCGACCTTCAGGCGCACATAGTACTTAGTCTGGAGCTCGTCCATGGGCTTAAAGGCGAGGTTGTGGCCATAGGGCTCAATCTCGGGCAGTGGAGCCACGCCGCGGCTGATCTGCTCGGAGAGCGACAAGATATCGCCCACGACGGCGCTCGCGGTGGGGAAGGAGCCTGCGCCCGCGCCGTAGAACATGGTCTCGCCCACGGCGTCACCTACCACGTAGACGGCGTTCATGGCGCCGTTGACCTTGGCGAGCATATGGTCTGCCGGGATGAGCGTGGGATGCACGCGGACGTCGACGCCGGCGTCGGTGTTGCGGGCGATGCCGAGCAGCTTAATGGTGTAGCCGAGCTCGCGGGCCTGGGCGATGTCCTCGGCGCCGATGGTACGGATACCCTGCTGGTACACATCATCGGTGGTAACGCGGGTGCCAAAGCCGATGGAAGCGAGGATTGCCGTCTTGCTGGCGGCATCGAAGCCGTCGACGTCGGCGGACGGGTCGGCCTCGGCATAGCCCTTGGCTTGTGCATCGGCGAGCACGTCGGCGTAATCGGCGCCCTCGGCGTCCATGCGCGACAGGATGTAGTTGGTGGTGCCGTTGAGGATGCCGGCGATGGTCAGGATCTTGTTGCCCACCAGATCGTGCTCAAGCGTGCTCACGATGGGGATGCCGCCGCCGCAGCTGGCCTCGCACTTAATCTGCACGCCGCACGCGCGTGCCTTCTCGGCGAGCGTCTCGACGTGACGGCCCAGCAGGGCCTTGTTGGCAGAGACGACGTGCTTGCCGTGCTCAAAGGCAGTGGTAAAGATCTCGGTTGCGGGATGCTCGCCGCCGATCAGCTCGACGACGATGTCGACGGCGGGGTCGGTGACGACGTCGTGCCAGTCACTCGTAAAGGCCTCGCGCTCAATGCCTGCCGCCTCGGCCTGCTCCCAGGCAAGCGCGCAGGCGCGGGTCAGCTTAAGGTCGATGCCGTAGGCTGCCAGGTACTCATCGTGGTGGCTCTTGATCAGACGGGCCACGCCGCCGCCGACGGTTCCCAGACCGATCAGACCGACGTTCACGGTGCGCAGGGGTTCGCTCATAGATAGCTCCTTCGTGCATCTCATGGATGGATTAACCGCTTAAAGGTTGAGTGCATTCTAGCGTGAACAGAGGGTGCGTGCTCGCCAGGCAACAGGAGTCGCACAAAACGGCACCCCCGAAACGCTGCGGAAACATTGGAAACATGCTCGCTACAAACGGAACTCCGTAACAAACTGTCAACGTTTGCACCATAAGGTTTGCCCTGTGCGACTGGGGCATGCAGGCGCTCGTCGGCGTGGAATGACGAGGGCCAAGTCGAGAAGCCCGCTACGGCCTATGTGATTCAGGACGGCAAGTACATCGCCGCCTAAGTGCATATAACGAGATCGGTGGGGCCGTTTTATGCAGGGCAAGGACGCTTGTAACAGAACAGAAACATTACTTTCACATAATAAAGTGGCTAAACTGCATAAACCGATAGAAATACGCATAAATATGGATAAATCGGCAAAACAAAAGAAAAGTTGAAATAATCGCCACTTTTCTCAACTAAAGCGTCTACTATTTTGCGAACGCCGAACACGGCGAAGGATGGCCTGTCGGGTAACTGAAACCCGACGAGATTTGAGAGGAGAGCCGCATGTCGAGCCTCACCGGTAAGTCATTGAACCCTGTTATGAATCGCAGGAGCGTTATCGCGAGCGCAGCAGGTCTGGGGGCGATGTCCATTCTAGCTGGCTGCTCCTCCAACGGCGGCGACAGCGGTTCCGCTTCGAGCGACGCTTCGTTTAAGATCGGCACCATCGGCCCGCTGACCGGCGCCAACGCATCCTACGGCAAGTCCGTTACCCAGGGTGTCGAGCTTGGCTGCAAGGATTTCTCGACCAAGGAGCTGCCGCTTGCCAGCAAGGCCGAGGATGACCAGGCCGATGGCGAGAAGGCCGTCAACGCCTTCAACACCCTGCTCGACTGGGGCATGCAGGCCCTCGTCGGTCCGACCACCACGGGTGCGTCGGTTGCCGTTGCCGCAGAGTGCGGTAACGACCCCAAGACGTTCATGATCACCCCGTCCGCGTCCTCCGAGGACGTCACCGACGGCAAGGATTGCGTCTTCCAGGTTTGCTTCACCGACCCCAACCAGGGCGTCAACGCTGCCAAGTTCCTGGCAGAGAAATATGCGGACGAGAAGTTCGTGCTGTTCTATAACTCCGGCGACGCTTATTCTTCGGGCATCGCAGATTCCTTTAAGGCCCAGGCCGCTGAATCCAAGCTCGAGATTGTTGACGAGGAGACCTTTAAGGACGACTCCGCCACGAGCTTTACCAACCAGCTGACCAAGGCCAAGCAGGCCGGCGCCACCATGATCTTTGCGCCGATCTACTACACGCCGGCGTCCGTCCTGCTCAAGAACGCCAAGGACATGGGCTACGACGTCAAGATGATGGGCTGCGACGGCATGGACGGCATCCTGGGCGTTGAGGGCTTCGATACCTCTCTTGCCGAGGGTCTGCTGCTCATGACCCCGTTCTCTGCCGACGACGAGAAGAACGCCGACTTCGTCAACGCTTACAAGGATAAGTACGGCGATACCCCCGACCAGTTTGCCGCCGACGCCTACGACGGCGTGCACGCGGTGGCCGAGGCCCTCAAGGAGGCCGGTCTTGGTGTCGACGCCGATCCGACCGAGGCCGCCGAGAAGCTGTCCAAGGCTATGCTCAAGATTACCGTTGACGGTCTGACCGGCAAGCTCACCTGGAACGATAAGGGCCAGGTCCAGAAGGAGCCCACGGCGTACGTCATCACCGACGGCAAGTACGTACAGGCCTAATTGGCCGCCTTACATAGAGCGGTTTTGATCCCAAGCAGGGGAGGTTTTGGCCTTCCCTGCTTGCTTGGTATCTAGGGACGATGTAACGTCCCTGTTTCATACATCAACTGGAAACCTATTCGAAAGGGGGATGTGGAACATGACGGTCTTTATCCAATACCTGGTCAACGGCCTGTCCATGGGCAGCGTCTACGCCATCATCGCGTTGGGCTACACCATGGTCTACGGTATCGCCAAGATGCTGAACTTCGCTCACGGCGACGTTATCATGGTCGGTGCCTATGTCTCGTTCTGCGCCACGTCGTATCTCGGCCTCCCGGGCTGGGCATCTGTAGTTCTCTCTTGTGTGGTCTGTACCGTTCTCGGTGTTCTCATCGAGGGTCTGGCATACAAGCCGCTGCGTCAGGCGGGCCCGCTGGCCGTTCTGATCACGGCTATCGGCGTGTCTTACTTCCTGCAGAACGCCGCGCAGCTTCTGTGGGGCGCCACGCCCAAGAACTTCACTTCGCTCGTCACCTTCCAGGTGCCGGAGTTC
This sequence comes from Collinsella sp. CLA-JM-H32, assembly GCF_040098165.1. NCBI lineage: Bacteria > Bacillati > Actinomycetota > Coriobacteriia > Coriobacteriales > Coriobacteriaceae > Collinsella > Collinsella sp. CLA-JM-H32. The sequence goes on along the minus strand of NZ_JBBNMZ010000013.1, from coordinate 17,418 downwards.
TTGGCCAAGTTCAACGTAAGCGCCGTCTCGCTCGTCACCATCGTCGCCTGCCTGGTTATCATGGCCGGCCTGATGTTCTTTACAGGTAAGACCAAGATGGGTAAGGCCATGCGTGCCGTGTCCGAGGACAAGGCCGCCGCTCAGCTCATGGGCATCAACGTCAACCGCACCATCTCGATGACGTTTGCCATCGGCTCTGCCCTTGCCGCCATCGCCGGCGTGCTCCTGTGCTCCTACTCGCCGGTGCTGCAGCCCACGACGGGTGCCATGCCTGGCATCAAGGCCTTCGACGCCGCCGTCTTCGGTGGCATCGGCTCCATCCCCGGCGCCTTTGTCGGCGGCATTCTCATCGGCATCATCGAGGCGATGGCGCAGGCCTACATTTCCACGAGCCTTGCCAACTCCATCGTCTTTGGTGTTTTGATCATCGTCCTGCTCGTCAAGCCTGCCGGCCTCTTGGGCAAGTACGTCCCCGAGAAGGTGTAGGTGAGCGTTATGAAGTTTCTTAAAGACAAGCAGACGCGTCACGATTTTGTCACGTACGCTATGTGCGTTGTGGCCTTCGCCATCGTGTTCTTTATGCAGTCTAACCACATGATTCCGCGCATGATCGCCGGTCAGCTGGTTCCCATCACGGCCTATATCGTCATGGCCATCTCCCTTAACCTCGTCGTCGGCATCGCGGGCGACTTGTCGCTGGGCCATGCGGGCTTTATGAGTGTCGGCGCCTATACGGGCATCGTCACCGCCGTCGCGCTGGAGAGCGCCGTTCCGTCCGATCCGGTGCGCCTTGTCATCAGCATCGTGGTCGGCGCTATCGCCGCTGCCATCTTGGGCTTCTTGATCGGTATCCCGGTCCTGCGCCTGAGCGGCGATTACCTGGCTATCGTGACGCTGGCCTTTGGCGAGATCATCAAAGAGGTTGTCACCTGCCTTATCGTGGGCGTCGATTCCCGCGGCCTGCATGTGATCTTTAACATCACGGGCAACTCCACGATCGACGACCTGCATCTGCTCGAGGACGGCACCGCCATCATCAAGGGCGCCCAGGGCGCCTCGGGCGTGTCGACATACTCGACCTTCCTCGCCGGTGCCATCCTGGTCATGGTCGCACTCGTGATCGTGCTCAACCTGGTTCGCAGCCGTACCGGCCGTGCCATTATGGCCGTGCGCGATAACAAGATTGCAGCCGAGTCCGTAGGCATCTCCGTCACCGAGTACCGCATGATCGCCTTCGTGGTTTCCGCTGCCCTCGCCGGTGCTGCCGGAGCTCTCTTCGGCGGTAACTTCTCGCAGCTCTCCGCCACCAAGTTCGACTTCAACACGTCCATCCTCATCCTGGTGTTCGTGGTCCTGGGCGGTCTGGGCAATATGCGCGGCTCCGTCATCGCGGCGGCGCTGCTTACGGTGCTTCCCGAGCTGCTCCGTCAGTTCTCGGACTACCGCATGCTCATCTACGCCATCGTGCTGATCCTGGTTATGATCTTTACCAACAACCCGCAGCTCAAGGCATTCTTCGGTCGCGTTAAGGACCGCTTTGCTTCCAAGAAGGAGGTGGCAGCCGATGCCCAGTAAGTTTGAGTTCAACAAGGGCAAGATGGTCCCGTATCCTTCTGGCGCCATCGTTCCCGACCGCGACCTGGGTCAGCGCCCAGCGCTCGAGTGCATCCACCTGGGCATTGAATTCGGCGGACTTAAGGCGGTCGACGACTTTAGCCTGACCATCGGTAAGACCGAGATCGCCGGTCTCATCGGCCCCAACGGCGCCGGTAAGACCACGGTCTTCAACCTGCTCACCAAGGTATACCAGCCCACGCACGGCACCATCCTGCTCGACGGTGAGGACACCTCGGGCAAGTCCGTCTACCAGGTCAACCGCATGGGTATTGCCCGTACCTTCCAGAACATCCGCCTGTTCAACACCATGACGGTGGAGGACAACGTTAAGGTCGGTCTGCATAACCAGGAGCGCTACTCCGGTTTTGAGGGCGTGCTGCGCCTGCCGACGTATTGGAAGCACGAGAAGGCCGCCCACGAGCGCGCCATGGAGCTGCTGTCCATCTTTGATATGGAGCATCTGGCAAACGAGCAGGCCGGATCGCTGCCTTACGGCGCCCAGCGTCGTCTGGAGATCGTCCGCGCGCTTGCCACCAACCCCAAACTGCTGTTGCTCGACGAGCCTGCCGCCGGCATGAACCCGTCCGAGACCGCGGAGCTCATGGAGAACATCGTTAAGATTCGCGACACCTTCGGCATTGCCATCATGCTTATCGAGCATGATATGTCGCTCGTTATGAACATCTGCGAGGGCATTTGCGTGCTCAACTTTGGTAAGGTCATCGCCAAGGGCACGGCCGAGGAAATCCAGAACAACGACGCTGTTATCGAGGCGTATCTGGGTAAGCAGGATAAGGGGGAGAACTAAATGGCAGAGCCGATGCTTTCCGTCTACAACATCAACGTCTGGTACGGCGCCATCCACGCCATCAAGGACATCTCCTTTAACGTTAACGAGGGCGAGATCGTGGCCTTGATTGGTGCCAACGGTGCCGGCAAGTCCACAACGCTCAAGACCGTCTCGGGCCTGCTGCGCTCCAAGACCGGCTCCATCAAGTTTATGGGCGAGGACATTACCCATACGCCCGCTGATAAGCTGGTTGGTAAGGGCCTGGCTCAGGTTCCCGAGGGTCGTCGCGCCTTTTTGCAGATGACGGTCGAGGAGAACCTGGAGATGGGCGCCTATACACAGCTCAAGTCCACAATTGCTCCGGGCCTGGAGCGCGTCTACGAGCAGTTCCCGCGCCTGAAGGAACGTCGTCGCCAGGTCGCCGGCACCCTTTCAGGTGGCGAGCAGCAGATGCTCGTTATGGGGCGCGCCCTTATGAGTAACCCCAAACTGCTTATGCTCGACGAACCTTCCATGGGTCTGGCACCGATTCTGATCGAACAGATCTTCCAGATTGTCGAGGACCTGCACAAGGCCGGCACCACGGTGCTTCTGGTCGAGCAAAACGCGCAGATGGCGCTTTCCATCGCCACACGCGGTTACGTGCTCGAGACCGGCAAGATCACCATGACCGGCACCGGCCAAGAGCTCCTGCATGACGACAACGTCCGCAAAGCCTACCTCGGAGGCTAACCCACCTAACAAAAGGGGCGCTGACTATCTCAGTCAGCGCCCCTTTTTAAGTTGCGGTGAAATAGGGACTGAATACGGGCTCCAGAGGCCAAAAGAGTCCCTATTCCACCGCAACTTCATGGGGGTGTGTGACAATGCCCGTCGGAAAACATCTGCTGTCTTTGGGGGTCTATCTATGCTGTACGAGTTTTGTGCCGAGAACTTTGAGCGGGTGCCGGCGGCTATCGATGCCGGTGCAAGGCGTATCGAGCTGTGCGACAACCTTGCCGTTGGTGGCACCACGCCTTCGGCCGGCGTTATCAGCGCTACGACCAACTATGCACACGAGCACGATGCGCGGGTGATGTGCATGATTCGCCCGCGTGGCGGCGACTTTCACTACAACCAGGACGAGTTGCGTATGATGGAGATGGACCTGGGCCTTGCCGTGAGCGCCGGCGTTGACGGCTTAGTCTTTGGCTGCTGCAAGCCCCGCGCTGGCGGATGGGCACTCGACGAGCTTACGTTGGGCGCTCTCGTGATGGCCGCGGGCTGCGCGACCGAGGAATGCAAGCGTGAGCCCATCGACATCACCTTCCACATGGCGTTTGATCAGCTCTCGCCCGAGGCTCAGCTCGACGCGATTGACATACTCGCCGACTGCGGCATCACACGCATCCTGACGCATGGTGGCGCTGCCGGTACGCCGATCGAGGACAACTTCGAAAACCTGGCCCGCTTAATCGAGTATGCGGGCGACCGCTTGACCATCCTTCCCGGCGGCGGCATTTCCACGGTCAACCGCGATACCGTGGCGGCGGCACTGGGCGTCTCCGAGCTCCATGGCACCAAGATTGTGCCGCTGGAGGTGTAGCCCGTGGCACTTGTATTCGATGTCCAGCAGGCGAGCGGTAAGCCCGACGATAATCGTCGCCCTGGCACCGCGTGCCCCTTTTGCGACACGGAGGGGCTTGCCAACATCATCCAGCGCGATGGTGACTGCATCTGGCTCGAGAATAAGTTCAAGACATTGCGGGCCACACGTCAGACCGTATTGATCGAGTCTGCCAATCACGACGCCGACCTGGTGACCTATGAACCGGATGAGCTGCATCATGTGATGCGGTTTGCCCTGGGCTGTTGGCAGCAGATGATCGATTCCCAACAGTACTGCAGTGTGCTCATGTACAAGAACAAAGGCCCGCTTTCGGGCGGCAGCCTCGTCCATCCACACATGCAGATTGTGGGCTTGGAACAGGAGGACGGCTATGCGGCGCTGGCCTCAGCCAACTTTGAAGGCATCAGTGTCTGGCAACAGGGGAGAATCTCGGTCGACATCTCAACCGAACCGATCATGGGGTTCTTTGAGATCAACGTTTCAGCCCCGCAGGGAATCGCTGCCAGCGATGACACGAGAGACCAAGCCGAGGCGGATCTCTTCGCCGATGCGATCCAGGTAGCTCTGCGCTATATCCTGAACGAGCACCACGGTGGTCGCGCAGAGTCGTACAACCTGTTCTTCTATCACCTGGGCGGTCGGACCATTGCCAAGGCGCTGCCACGTTGGGTGGTTTCGCCCTACTTTGTCGGCTATCGTTTGGCCCAGGTCAATGCTGAGACAACGCTCGATATCGATGCTGAGCGCCTGCGTGCGCATCTGGAAACGCTCGTATAGCAAGACTAACACCCGCGTAATGCGGACAGTCTAGCGTCCCATGGCGTCGCGGCCGGCCTCGACCCGCTTGCGCTGGGCGGCGCGCTCCTCGCCGGTTAGACGCTCAAAGAGATGTCCGATAAGCGAGGCGAGTACCTGCTGAAACAGCGTGCCGCACATGACGGGGAATACGACTTCGCCCGGAAAGTATTGCGTGGCGATGACGGCGCCCGAAGATATGTTACGCATGCCGCAGGTAAAGCACATGGTAGCCGTCTCGCTATATGGCAGATGCAGCGCACGGGCGACCAGAAAACCGATGACAAAGCCGCTGATGGCGAAGGTCAAAATAAAGAGGGCGACTTCCAGGCGCACCGCGTTCATGTGCAGCACGTACTCGCTCATGGCGGTGGAGTTGGAGGCGATAACGCCCATCATCATGAATTTGCAGGCGGGCGAGAGCGCGGGGGAGAGCTTCTCGTGTCCCCATCCACGCGTGAGCTCGTTGATCACGATGCCGAGCACGGCGGGGATGGCGATCATAAAGGCCATGTCTTGCATCATGCTCGGCACATCGATCGAGACGGTGGCACCCAGCAAGAGCTTAAGCGTGAGCGGAATCGTCACAGGGGAGATAACTGAGGACGTCAGGATGATAGTGAGCGCGAGCGGGCCGTTGCCGCCGAACATGCTGATCCACATAAAAGCGGTGACGGCCACGGGCACGCTGTACTCGAGCACGATGCCGCAGACAAGGTTGGGGTTGGAGCCAAAGAAGAGTGACCCTATGGCGTACGCCGCGATGGGAATAAGCACTGCCGAGACCAGCAGCGCCAGAATCAGGTGCAGCGGACGGTGGAACACCTCGGCTACCTGGTGAAAAGTGTTGCTGAGCGCGCCCTGAAACGTCATAAAGGCGAAGAGGGCGGGAACAATGGGCTTGAGCACGCCGATCTGCTGGGGAAAGAGCACTCCGAGCGCCACGCAAATCGGAACGATGATCTGCATATGCCCCGCGAGGAACTTTCCCAGTCCAGCCCATTGCTTCATATGTCCCGTGACTCCCTTTATCCGCGAACTCGTTTGTATGGATATGCTAGACGCTCGTATGCGTCCGTGCGGCTGAAACGCTCGATTATTTCGAGGCCATTACCGCCATCGTTTGCCGAAACCGCGGCGCACCGCGGCGTTTTGCGTCCGTGCCGCACGGTATAATAAATCCGTTCAACAGATCTGCCTGCCGAAGCGGGCATACACAGAGGACTCATCGCTATGAACCGTGAGAGGTATCGCGGCGACCTGCCCCTATCGGGGGTGGGCGCCTATGTCATCGCTTAAGACGACGCATCGCTGGGCGGTCGCTCGGCAAAACCCCGAGCTCGAAAAGGAGCTTTCGGCTGGCCTGGGCATACCCGGGCTGGTGGCGCGCATTATGGTTGCGCACGGCATTACATCCATCGAGGAAGGCCAACTGTTTTTGACGCCTTCGCTCGATCGCGACTGGGCGGACCCGCTCGTTATTCCGGGCATGGCGGTCGTCGCCGACCGCGTTGAGCGCGCTGTTCGCAGTCACGAGCGCATCGCCGTCTTTGGCGATTTTGACGTCGACGGCATAACGTCGACTTGTCTGTTGACCGAGGCGCTGCGGATGTTTGGCGCCAATGTCACACCGTTTATCCCGCACCGCTTTGACGAGGGGTACGGCCTGTCGCGTGCGGCGCTCGACCGCGTCAACGAGCTCGCCCAACCCAACCTGATTGTGACCGTCGATAACGGTATTGCTGCCAAGGAAGAGGTCTCCTATCTGGAGAGCCTGGGGATCGATTTGGTGGTCACGGACCATCACGAGCCTTCCGACCAGGTGCCGCAGGGCGTGCCCCTGACCGACCCCAAGCTCGAGGACGAGGGTCCCTCGCGCGAGCTTGCCGGTGCCGGCGTGGCACTCAAACTGGTGCAGGTCCTGGGCGAGCGTTTGGGCAAGCCGTCGTATTGGCGTTCGCTGATAGAGGTCGCGGCGCTGGGCACCGTATCCGACATGATGCCGCTCACGCCCGAGAATCGCGCACTGGTCGCCGAGGGCATCCAGCAGATGCGCGTGACGGCCCGTCCCGGCTATATCGCGCTTGCCGCACTTGCCAAGGCCGATCTTTCTACCATTACGGCCGACGGCCTGTCATTCTCGCTCATTCCCCGCTTAAACGCTGCCGGTCGCATGGCCGATCCCAAGCTGGCGCTCGACCTGCTGCTTGCCCGCAATCCCATCGAAGCAAGCGCGCTGGCGGCTGAGCTCGAGGAAATCAACCGCCAGCGCCGTGAGATCGAGGCGGAGCTCACGCGCGATGCCATGGCAAAGGTCGAGGAGACCTATGACGGCGGACGCGCGATCGTCGTGGGCGGCGAAGGCTGGCACGAGGGTGTCAAGGGCATCGTGGCAAGCCGTCTGACCAACCGCTATCACGTGCCGGCGCTGCTGTTCTCGATCGAGGACGGTATCGCGCGCGGCTCTGGTCGCTCGGTGGGCAAAGTTAACCTGTTTGACGCCGTCGAGCGCTGTTCCGACCTGCTGATTCGTCGCGGCGGACATGCCGGTGCGGTGGGTGTGACCATCGAGGCATCCAAGCTCGATGAATTCCGTCGTTGCCTTTCCGCCGTGCTATCGGAGATTCCCGCCGAGGACTTTGAAGACATCGACGAGGTTGCCGCCACGGTCGACCTTTCCGAGCTGAATATCGAGACTATAGAGCAGATTTCCCGTCTTGAGCCGTTTGGCCAGGGCAACAAGGTGCCGCTGCTGACCGCCGAGGGCGTGACGATGTGCGATCGCGCCGTGGTGGGCAAAACCGGCGAGCACATGCGCTTTGTGGCGACCGATGGCGCCGCAAGCGTGCCGGCCATTATGTTCCGCGTGCCGCAAATCGATAAGCTCATCAACTGCGATAGTGCTGTCGACTTGGTGTTCGAGGCCGTTGCCGAGCATTGGCAGGGGCGTGTGAAGCCCAAGCTCATGATCAAGGATGTTCTGGTCCGCGATACCACGCTGCCCAGCGTCGACGATCCGGCATGCGAGCTTCGTCGTGGCGTGCAGCCGGCGGATTCCGGCCTGCGCCTGGAGTCGCGTAAGCGCGAGACACTCGCCCAGCTTTCTTATACCGAGCTGACGCGCTCGCTTATCCATAGCTTTATAGGCTCGAACCAGCCGCACCGCGCGCAGGTCGAGGCGCTCGATGCCCTGGCCGATCACCAAAGTGTTCTGGCCGTTATGGGAACGGGGCGCGGCAAGTCGCTCATCTTCCATGTGCATGCCGCGCGCGAGGCGGTTCTTCGCGGGCGTGCGAGCATCTTTGTCTATCCGCTGCGCGCGCTCGTTGCCGACCAGGCCTATCACCTCTCGTCGACGATGGCCGCGCTCGGCATTGGCGTCGGCGTGTTGACCGGCGAGACCGTGGAGGCGGCGCGCGATGACGTGTTTGCCGGCTTGGCTTCGGGCCGTACCGGCATCGTGCTCACGACGCCCGAGTTCCTGTCCATTCACCGCGACCGCTTTGCGCGTTCGGGGCGCATCGGTTTTGTCGTTATCGATGAGGCGCACCACGCTGGCCTTGCCAAGGGCGGCGACCGCAGCGCCTATCTCGACATGCCCGATATCCTCAAAGCCCTGGGCGACCCGGTCGTTATGGCCGCGACGGCCACCGCGACGGCTCCGGTCGTGGCCGAGCTTGCCCGCACGCTTCCGATCACTCACACGGTGGTCGACGAGACGGTGCGCGAGAACCTGCAGCTCGAGGACGACCGAGATCTTGCGAGCCGCGAGAACCGTTTGGTGTCGATCGTGGCGACGGGGGAGAAGACCGTCATTTACGTCAATTCGCGCGACCAGTCCGTGGCGCTCGCCAAGACACTACGCAAACGCGTTCCCGACTGTGCGACCCGTATCGCGTTCTATAACGCTGGCCTTACGCGCACCGACCGCCATCGCGTAGAGGAGGCGTTTCGAGACGGCAGCCTCAGCTGCATCGTCTCGACATCCGCCTTTGGCGAGGGCGTCAACCTTCCCGATATTCGCCATGTCGTGCTCTATCACATGCCGTTTGGCGGCATTGAGTTTAACCAGATGAGCGGCCGCGCCGGTCGCGATGGCCAACCCGCCGTGATCCATCTACTCTATTCGTCGCGTGACGCCCGTATTAACGAGCGCCTGCTCGACTGCTATGCGCCCGAGCGCGACGAGCTCGTCACGCTCTATCGCGCGCTGCAGACCATGTGGCGCTCCAACCGCGGCAAGACCGGGGACGATTCCTTTAGCGCGAGCGATATCGACATCGCGCAGATGTGCCTTGCCATCGATGCTCGCACGCCGGTCGACGAGCGCTCGGTGGAAAGCGGCTTGGGAATCTTCGAAGAGCTTGGTTTTTGTCGCGTTTCGGGGTTTGACGACACCCGTCGCATCGCGATGGCCGAAAACCCCGGCCGCGTGCAATTGAGCAGGTCAATTCGCTATTTGGAGGGCTTGCGCTCGCGCATGGAGTTCTCGGCTTTCCGGAGTTGGGCGCTCGATTCGTGCGCTTCTGATATGCTAGCCAAAGTTAACCGCCCGATCGTACCGCGGGCCTAGGGGAAGGGGACCTCGATGGATGCCGCAGCCCGTACCGCCCATGATTCCACCCTCCAGCCTTTTTCGGAGATGGAGCACTATAAGCATGCCGATGAGCTGCCGCCCGAGATTATGGCGGACAGCTACGACAAGCTGGAGCGCCTGTGCCTCAAATATATGAATGAGGACGACTTTTCTAAGGTTGAGCAGGCCTACTGCTTTGCCGCCGAGAAGCACTGCAACCAAAAGCGCCGCTCGGGCGAGATGTACATTAACCATCCCGTCGAGGTTGCCATCATTTTGGCCGATCTCAAGATGGACTGCGATGTGGTGTGCGCCGCGCTGCTGCACGATACCGTCGAGGATACCGAGACCTCGCTCGCCGATGTTTCCGGCCTGTTCGGCGATACGGTGGCCGAGCTCGTCGATGGCGTGACCAAGCTCACCAACATCGAAGTCGACAGCATGGACGAGAAGCAGGCGCTCACGCTGCGCAAGATGTTCCTCGCCATGTCCAAGGACATTCGCGTCATCATCGTTAAACTTGCCGACCGTCTGCACAACATGCGAACGCTGGCAGCCCTGCGCGAGGATCGTCGCCTGTTTAAGGCTCGCGAGACCATGGACGTGTACGCGCCCTTGGCCGACCGCCTGGGCATGAGCTCTATTAAGTGGGAGCTCGAGGACCTGTCCTTCTTCTACCTGGAGCCCGATGCCTACCAGCGCATCGCGCGCATGGTGGCTGAGTCGCGCGAGGTCCGCGAGCGCTACCTTGCCGAGACCATCAAGACGCTTACCGATGAGCTCAACCGCATTGGTCTGGAGGACTTCCAGATCAACGGCCGCTCCAAGCACTATTGGTCCATCTACCAAAAGATGAAGCGCAAGGGCAAGGAGTTCTCCGAGATCTACGACCTGGTGGCGCTGCGCGTTATTACCCATTCGGTGCGCGATTGTTACTCCACGCTCGGTGCGGTGCATACGCTGTGGCACCCCATGCCTGGTCGCTTTAAAGACTATATCGCCATGCCCAAGGTCAATAACTACCAGTCGCTCCACACGACGGTCATCGGCCCTACGGCTCGTCCGCTCGAGATTCAGATTCGAACCTACGAGATGCATGAGCAGGCCGAGTACGGCATTGCCGCTCACTGGCTATATAAGAAGTCGGGCGGATCGTCTGCTTCCAAGACCAATGACGCTCAACGTTTGGACGACCAGATCAACTGGCTCAAGCATTCGCTCGATTGGGCGGCTTCCGACGAGATCACCGATGCCAAGGAATACCTGCACTCGCTGAAGGTCGATCTGTTCGATCAGGAGATCTTTGTCTTCACGCCCAAAGGCGAGGTCATGGCGCTTCGTGCCGGCTCAACGCCGCTCGACTTTGCCTATGCCGTTCACACCGAGGTGGGAAACCACTGCGTCGGCGCCAAAATCAACGGTGCGGTGGCTCCGCTCACGCACGAGATCAAGACGGGCGACCGCGTTGAAATCCTGACTAACAAGAGTTCCAAGCCGTCGCGCGATTGGCTCAAGATCGTTAAGACACCTTCCGCCAAGTCAAAGATCCGCCGCTATTTTGCCGCTGCGACCAAGGACGACGACGCTGCCGCCGGTCGCGATATGCTGGCCAAGGATCTGCGTAAGCGTGGCTATGGCATTTCTACGCCGCGTTCGACGCGTGCGCTCAATGCCGTGGCGGAGCAGTTTAACTTCAAGCAGCTCGAGGACCTGTTTGCCGCCGTCGGCGCCGGCAAGGTTGCCTCGCGCGCTGTGGGCAATAAGGTCGAGCAAATCTTGGACCCCAAGCCCGAGGAACAGCTCACCAAGGCCGAGGCTATCGCCGAGGTCGTGAAGCAGCCCGCTCGCGCCTCCAACCGCAAGCCTCAAAAGCGCGGCAAGAGCGCCAGTAACGGCATTATCGTCAAGGGCGAGAGCAACAGCGGCCTGCTGGTCCGTCTGGCTCATTGCTGCAACCCCGTGACGGGCGACGACATCGTCGGCTTCATCACGCGCGGTCGTGGCGTTTCGGTGCATCGCGCCAACTGTCCCAACGTCAAGGGTCTTATGGAACATCCCGAGCGCATGATCGATGTGGAGTGGGACGGCGCTGCCGACACCCTCTTCCAGGTCGAGATCGTGGTCGAGTGCCTGGACCGTATGGGACTGCTCAAGGATGTCACCATTGCCATTGGCGATGCGGGCGGCAATATCCTTTCTGCCGCCACGTCGACCAACCGCGAGGGTATTGCAACCCTGCGCTTTATGGTCGAGATCTCGGACGCGAGTGGTCTGGATCCGCTGCTGGCTTCCATCAGCAGTGTCGATTCGGTCTACGACGCTCGCCGTCTTATGCCCGGCGAGGGCGGAGCGCAACTCAAGCGCCGTGTGTAGGTGCGAGAGCCTCTCAGCATCATAGATATTGGTTACGTTCGAGGCATCGTTTGGTGCCTCGAGCGTATTTTAGAAGGAGGGTATGCGCATGGACGATATGACTTTGGACCTGACACCCCGAGGCACGGCTTCGATTGAGGCGCTCGTCAACGGCCCGATTCAGACCAACAGCTACGCCGTGATTTCGAATGACGAGTGCTTAATCGTCGATCCAGCGTGGGAGGGCGAGCGTCTTGTGGAGCATATCTGCACCGCGCATCCCGAGGTGCGCGTACTCGGGTCTGTCTGCACGCACGGTCATGCCGACCATGTTGGTGGGGTTGCCGGGGTTCGAGCTGTCGTTGGCGACAGCGCACTATATGAGTTGTGCGCTAAGGACGTGACGGTACCTCGCGCAAATATCGAGGAGCAGCGCGCCATGTGGGGTATCGAGACGCCCGATCCGGGTGAGCCGACGCGCTTGCTTGCCGAGGGCGATACAATCGAGGTGGGCGACGTCTGCCTGCAGGTGATCGAGACGCCGGGGCATACGCCGGGCGGCATCGTCCTGTTCGCCGCGACCGAGCAGGGAAACATCGCCTTTGTGGGCGACACGCTTTTCCCGGGCAGCCACGGTCGTACCGATCTTTCCGGCGGTGACGAGGCGGCGATTATGCGCTCGCTCTCCAAACTTGCCAAGATGCTTCCGCCCGATACCGTTTGCTTGACGGGCCATGGCGATTCGACCACGATGGCGCGCGAACTTATGCAGAACCCGTTTATGCAGATGTAGGCTCGAAGCCGTCTTCCGAACCACGAAGACCGCTCAATCGTCAAGCTATTTTCCCCAGTGGGTCGATTCTGTGGGGCAAACGGTCAAAATTTGTCCAATCGGATGGTATTCGTGAACAAACGAACGTTTATGCTCGGGTATGTCGTGGTAAAATCTCAGGCGTTATCGGAACAACCTTACAGGAGGTTTCTTTTATGCTCGTCAACGCAGCAGACATGCTCAAGAAGGCCGAGGCCGGCAAGTATGGTCTCGGTGCCTTCAACACCAACAACCTCGAGTGGACCCTGGCTATTCTCCAGGCCGCCGAGGAGGCCAAGTCTCCGCTGATCCTTCAGTGCACCGCTGGTGCCGCTAAGTGGATGGGCGGTTTCAAGGTCTGCGCCGACATGGTCAAGGCTGCCGTCGAGGCCACGGGCGTTACCGTTCCCGTCGCCCTTCACCTCGATCACGGTTCTTACGAGGACTGCTTCAAGTGCATCGAGGCCGGCTTCACGTCCATCATGTATGACGGCTCTCACGAGGAGACCTTCCAGCTTAACCTCGACCGCACCAAGGAGCTCGTTGAGCTTGCCCACTCCAAGGGTATGTCCATCGAGGCCGAGGTCGGCGGCATCGGCGGCACCGAGGACGGCGTGACCTCCAGCGGCGAGCTCGCTGATCCTGCTGAGTGCAAGCAGATTGCTGACCTGGGCGTCGACTTCCTTGCCTGCGGTATCGGCAACATCCACGGCGTGTACCCTGCCGACTGGGCTGGCCTTTCCTTCGAGCGTCTGGGCGAGATCAAGGCTCAGACCGGCGACCTGCCCCTCGTCCTGCACGGTGGCACCGGCATCCCCGAGGATCAGATCAAGAAGGCCATCTCCCTGGGTATCTCCAAGATCAACGTCAACACCGATCTGCAGCTCGTCTTCGCCAAGGGTGTTCGCGAGTACATCGAGGCCGGCAAGGATCAGCAGGGCAAGGGCTTTGACCCCCGCAAGCTCCTCAAGCCTGGTCGCGACAACATCGTTGCCCGCACCAAGGAGCTCATGGAGGAGTTTGGCTCCGTCAACAAGGCGTAAGCGTCGCTAAACTTCCCGCCGGAAGCCCCGTCTCCCTACACTGTTTCCTTTGCGCTCACCTGGCTTCGCCAGAAGTCGCGCCAAGGAAACAGTTCCGGGGGACGGGGCTTCCTTCGTTTAACGCCGCAGGGTTACTGGGCTGAATTCATTTTTTTGACTACCGTTCGGCGGTGTTGATGGCTCCCTTGTTGGGGCTTTCTTTTTTATCTCGCTACAATGGACTTCAAGCGTTCTAGTGACTTGGAGTTTTAGTATGGCTGTTGTTAAGGTGCTGCCTTCGGATGGGAAGGTCATTGACGAGGGTCCTGTTGGTTGCTCTGTTGATGTTTGCTGTGATGATTTCCGTCATCTCGATATTGGACTGCCGCCCGAGATTCTTCGTCTCAAGGATGCCGGATATTTGACGCAGGCTGTTGCGGCTTGTGATCGTCTTTTGGGGCAGAATCCCGATCCCTCGCTTGCTGCCTGCGTTCGTGCCGAGCGGTATCGCATGCTTGAGACGCCGCTTCATTTTTCGGTGCCGCGCGATCGAGCTATTGCGATGATTCGCGAGGAGTGGCCTGAGTTTACCGAGGAGCAGTTTGACGATCTGATTGACCGTAAGCGTATTGACTGGCGCTTTATCGATGGCGAGCTGTTCGTTCTCGACAACTTCCTCGATTCGCTTCGCGTATATCCCAAAGAGGTTCCCGGCATGCGGCCCGATCCTACGGACGGAATTGCACTGCGCAACCAGATGCTCGAGGAGATGGAGTCGCAAAACGGATTGGCTCGCGTCATTACGCTTAAAGCGTCCGTGTCTGTCCCCGGCGCTCTGGAGGGGGAGACCGTTTGCGCTTGGCTTCCCGTCGCGGCTGCCTGCCGTCAGCAGTCTCGGGTCGAGATTCTCGACATGACGCCGGAGGGTGCTGTTGCTCCCGCGAACGCTTCGGCGCGTACCGCCTCGTGGTCTTCTTCGAGTGAGCGCTCATTCTCGGTGACTTATCGTTATCACATCGATGCTGCTTATTGTGATGTCTACGGTGGCATACTTCCGGTTCATCCGCGTATGGACGCGCCTCTGCCCGAGGATATTTCCGAGGACCGTCCGCACATTGCATTTACGCCGTATCTGCAGCAGCTGACGGCCAGTGTTGTTGGCGGACTCGAGGATCCGCTCGATCGCGCCCGTGCTATCTATGATTACCTGACGCAGTATATCGACTATCGTTATCAGCCGCCGTACTTGCTTTTGGGATCTATTGCCGATGACTGCGCGCATTCGCTCCGCGGCGATTGCGGCGTTATGGCGCTCACGTTTATCACCATGTGCCGTATCGCGGGCGTGCCTGCCCGTTGGCAGAGCGGCCTGTACGTTGCGCCCGATTCGGTGGGGTCGCACGACTGGGCAGAGTTCTATACGCCGCAGACCGGTTGGCTCAACGCCGACGTGTCATTTGGATCTTCTGCTCGCAGGATGGGGGAGGAGTGGCGCCGCCGTCACTACTTTGGCAATCTCGACCCATGGCGTATGGTGGCCAACAATCGATTCCAGGCAGAGTTTGAGCCCTCTTTCGACGGCATGCGCGAGGACCCTTACGATAACCAGATGGGTGAGGCTTCGGTCGACGGTCGCGGATGCCGTCAGCTCGAGATGCTACGCACGGTCGAACTCATCGAAATGCTCGAAGTTCCATTTTCGGACTAATCGGTAGAAAGCTGTGATAAACTAACTCACGCATTACGTGCCCGAGTGGCGGAATTGGCAGACGCAGTGGACTCAAAATCCACCGTTGGCAACAACGTGCGAGTTCGAGTCTCGCCTCGGGCACCATACATGCAAGTGAGCGTTCAAGGGGGTTGCGGCCCCCTTTTTCGTGCCGAACTCGCGTGAGCGCGCGAAGCGTTAAGCAAACAGGCCTGCGGCTTGTTTGTAGCGGCGCGTGGCGAGGGCGCCGCGCGTCCGAAGCCCGGGGCTTCGCGAAGCGAAGGCCCTTCGAGTCTCGCCTCGGGCACCATACATGCAAGCGAGCGTTCAAGGGGGTCAAGGCCCCTTTTTCGTGTACGTAATGTGATAACGCGCTGTACGTGTTATTATTCGCAAGGCGTTGTTCCCGCAATGCCCTAAAGAGGAACCCGAGGGTTCCCACCTTTTGGCGCCAATGAGCAGCTGACTGGTCATACAACTTAGATTCTCTTCCTCAAATCGAGGATGTCTATGTGTACGACCTGGTTGCTGAGAAGCGCCGGGTTATTTTTTTTATGAATGGAGGTAGGGAAAATAGCTAAGTCTGATGACACCCGCATCAACGACGAGATTACTGCATCTTCGTGCCGTTTGATTGGCGTCGATGGCTCTCAGCTCGGCCTGTTCGCCATCCGCGATGCCCAGCGCGTCGCCGACGATCAGGGTCTCGACCTGGTCGAGATTGCTCCCAACGCGGAGCCGCCGGTCTGCAAGGTCATGGACTACGGTAAGTTCAAGTACCAGCAGGCCATGAAGGCCAAGGCTGCTCGTAAGAACCAGTCCAAGGTCGAGGTCAAGGAAATGAAGTTCCGACCCAAGATCGACGTTGGCGACTACGAGACCAAGAAGGGCCACGTTATGCGTTTCCTTAAGAAGGGCGCACGCGTTAAGATCACCATCATGTTCCGCGGCCGTGAGATGGCTCACCCGGAGCAGGGCCTTAACGTTCTCGAGCGTCTTGCCGAGGATCTCAAGCCTTACGCTACGGTCGAGTCCAAGCCTAAGATGGAAGGCCGTAACATGCTTATGCTGCTCGCCCCGATTAAGGGCGCCTTCGATGAGGATAAAGCGGCAAGCGATACCAAGTAACTAGTGTTCTGTAACCGATTAAGGAGTATTTCATGCCTAAGATGAAGTCCCACAGCGGCACCAAGAAGCGTTTCCGCAAGACTGGTACCGGCAAGCTTATGCGCGCCAAGGCTTTCAAGAGCCACATCCTGAGCAAGAAGTCCACCAAGCGTAAGCGTGGCTTCCGTCAGGAGACCGAGATCGCCGCTGCCGACCGCAAGGTCATCAAGTCGCGTCTCGCCTAAGTTCGCGTTCCCGTTTTTCGTTTTACCGTCTAGGAGTTGATAGAACATGGCACGTATTAAGCGCGCTGTTGCCGCCAAGAAGAAGCGCCGTACCGTTATGCACCGTGCGAAGGGTTACTACGGTGCCGCTTCGCGTACTTACAAGCATGCTAAAGAGCAGGTCCAGCACTCCCTGCAGTATCAGTATCGTGATCGCCGCAACAAGAAGCGCGAGATCCGTTCTCTCTGGATCACTCGTATCAACGCTGCTGCTCGCCTGAACGACATCTCTTACTCTCAGTTCATGCACGGCCTGAAGGTTGCCGGCATCGAGCTCGACCGCAAGGTCCTGGCCCAGATGGCTTACGAGGATATCGAGTCCTTCAACGAGCTGGCTACCATCGCCAAGAAGGCTCTCGAGGCCTAATAGATTCTCTTGAATCGCTAGGGGAGTGTCGCGTTGTGCGCGGCGCTCCCTCTTTTTATCTGAAGCGCGGTTTACATTGCTAAAAGCGCGGGTAGATAAACACTTACAGGTGACCGATCTCTATATATTCCTGAACCAAAGGGTCATCATCTGATACGTGCGGAAGATCCGCACCAGTCTTTCTATTACCTATAGAAAGCAATATGTTGTGTAGGACTTGTGAAGAGTGGAATTGACGTCCAACAGGGCTTCGCGGTCTGGCAATATATCTCCTTGCCGCGCGGACCGGTGGAACCGGATCAGCCGCGGGGCGTGCACCTTGAGAACCGGATACTGCGAGGATGGACACACCAGATGTGTCGCATCCGGGCAGACATCGA